>JAZNVV010000001.1:0-35312 GCA_045593005.1 Christensenellaceae bacterium
AAAAGGGATTGATAATAATAGTATAATTACGTTTGCAATAATACCTGCCATTGCTACTTTTTTATAACGTTTTTCAATATTGTCGTACTCAGTCGGTATTAATTCTGCCTCACCAACTTGTTCGCCAACGGGAATTATTGACACTTTAAACTTTCCTTCAATTTTATGAAACTTAAAGCATAACAACTTAAATGAAATAGTCTTAAAGCCGTTTAATTTACCTGCAATTATATGGGCAAATTCGTGCGCCATAGTATTGATAATTACAAACAACAATGCGCCGTAAAAAACTTTAAAACTAAATCCAACCGAAATATTGCTACTAATTATACCCACGGCTAATATGCCAAGCATACTGCCACCAAGTAATATAAAATTATTTATAATATTCGTTCTATTGCTCATCTAAACCACCTTTTGATATTAAATAGCCGTCTAAATTATCGTCTTCACTAACTATAATATGGTCTATCCCAACGTGCAACATAATCTCGCGAAGAAGTATGGTTGCGCCTAAAATTACGTCGGCACGTTCAGGCTGTAAACCGATAATGCTTTTTCTTTCCTCAACAGTTTTTGAACTAAATAAAGTTATTGCATTTTCAACGTCGGATAGTTTTAGTAGATATCCGTGAACGGCTTTTTTGTCATATTCAACTAACCCTAACGTAACAGATGCAATACTTGTGGCCGTTCCACCTATCCCGTAATAGGTTGAAAAAGGAACTTTGCCATATTCAGCCACGGCATTTTTGCAAACGTCGCAAATTTTATCTAAATTTTGACCACACGCATCTAATATTCTAACGCCACCAAGGTTTAAACTGTGTGAATAAACCGTCTTGCCATTTATGCGCGTAATAATTTCGGAACTAGCTCCACCTATATCAATTATTCCACCGTCGTTATTTTTCAAGACACCTAAAAGTCCTATTTCTGCCTCTTTTTCACCAGAAATAACGTCAACGTCAAGATTACACTCATCTTTAACAGCGTTTACAAACTCATATCCGTTAGATGCACTACGAACGGCTGCCGTTGCAAAAATATAAATTTTATCGGCGTTATTTTCAGCTGCTTTTTCCTTAAAAAAAGCGACAGCCGAAACTGTCCTTTTTATAGCAACGTCCGACAACTTACCGGTCAAATTTAAACCTTCGGCAAGTTTTGTTATTTTGATAAACTTTTCCGTTTTACTTGATTGCAATAACAATCTAACGGAATTAGAACCAACGTCTATTACTGCTTTCATATTATTTGTAATTAATTTGTTACGTCAATATCGCCAGGGAACCTGTAACCAAGTTCTCTTGCACGAGCTTGAATTTTCCAATCTTGTTTATAAATGTCAAGATCGTCAGCCTTGTCATCTCTGAGTTCTTTTAAAATTTCAATCTGCTCGTTATAATATTTTATACGGTTGTTTTTCACAATAATAGTTATTACTTGAAAAATCAAAACCAAAACTAATATAACAATCAACACAACCGAACAAACCGTCGCAGCGATTGTAACCCTTTTTAACTTATCTTCCGTCATTTTTCACCTTTTTTACTTTAAATATATTATATAACTTTTTGTATGATTTTGCAAGTAGTAAACGTAATGTTTTACGCTCTAAATATAGTCCTAAAAAAAACATTATAGGCATATAAAGCCTAAAATTTGGGAAATTCAACTTTACTGATAAAAAACAATAGAAAAGTGAAACTGCCAAAAATAAAATAAAAACAAATACGTTTTTTGTAATTATTAATAATTTATTTCGCACAGGAATATCAAAAAAACTTAAAAAAAATGAAAAAACAAATCCAAGCGCAAAAATAAACGTTGCTACGTAAAACTGGTCAAACGTTATAAACATTACTTAAAGACTCTCTTTAAAAATGGAACTTTTGCGCTCTCATACTTAATTTCGTCAAACTCACCTATCGCACTTAGAATTCCTGTCGTTTCATTAAACGACGTGATCTTTATACTTTTACCGTTTACAATTAATGTTTTACCATTTACTGTGGTTTTTAATACTCTATCTGAAAATCCGTCCACAGACTGAACGCAACTAATAGTTATTTTTTTGCGATTTTCAACCGTTAAAACTTCATTTTTATCATTATTTTGCATACTTTCACCTCATATAAAATATTCAAATTAATATATGAAGTAAAGATTAAAAATATACTAAACAACAATCTCTGTCAAGGTGTTTCCCACTTGGTCGCAAGACGTTAAATAGTAATTGATGCCCTTTTTATATACAAGTTTGTCAGCCTTTACAGCACGTCCGTGCAAATGCCCGTATATAACGGCGCTAACTTCGTTTTCTTCAAAAATATCGGTATAAAGGCTATCCTCACGACGCGCGTTGAACGGTGGATAATGACATAAAACTATAATCTTATCACCTTCTTCTTTAATCTTTTTCACTTGATTAAACGACAATTTTAAACGTTCAGCCTCACGCTTATAAATCTTTTCGTCAGCAGAAGTAAAATCAACTGCGCCAGGAACTGTCCATAGCCTTGAACCACATATAATAACGTTGCCAAACTTAATGCAATCGTTTTGCAATGCAAATTGATTTTCAAAAAGCGCTGAACGAACTTTACCTATACCACTCCACCAGTAATCGTGGTTACCTTTTATAAAAACTTTCTTCCCCGGTAAATTTTTTAACGTTTCTAAATCTGCCTTGGCGTCCTCAATGGTCATTGCCCAACTTATATCCCCTCCGATTAATACTAAATCTTCATCAGAAACCTTTTCTTTCCAGTCGGCAAAAATCTTTTCAAGATAGCACACCCAATCGCCACCAAACACGTCCATAGGTTTATTCGTATTCGTCGAAATATGCAAATCACTTATAGCAAAAATTTTCATATTTAAATATTATCATATTTAATAAATTTTTTCAAGTAAAAAAAGAAGCGCCGAAACGCTTCTTTAATATTTTATTCAGGATATATAGGTAATTCAAAAAATCCAGTACATACTTCAGCCGTGTAATCCTGACAAGGTGGCAAAACTGCATACCCATACGACGGAATTAATAGTTCTACTTCCATTACAACTTTAAGTATAACAGTTACGCACGCATCAATCGTGAACTGGCCTTCGCCCGTGTACGTTCCTATCGTCGATACAGCTGAAACAACTGCTTCAATATCATAAGACATTACAGATGCCGATGGAATACACAAAATAACGTCTTTATTAATCGTTATACTTGAAGTAGCAACTCCTTCAACACCGTTAGCGTCAACGTATGCTACGGACATAGGTATAATAACGTCTGCTTTTACCCTTGAAGTATTAGGACGTTCACCCGAAACAGGCTCAACGGTTAAATTTGAAATTACACCTTTTGAAACAGTATTTCTAGCGCTTACAAAAGTAAGTGGATATGTAGGTGGGTTTGGTGTAAAATTTTCTAGCGTTAATACCGTTCCTGTAAGTTGCGTTTGCTGAATACAAGCATCAAAAACTTTTTTTACTTGAATACAAGTTTTTTCGCAAAGACCGTTCAAAGGATTACCTTTTACAGGGCCGGGACATTTGTCTGAATTAAAATTACAAAAAAAAGACATATTCAACCTCCTTATTATTTTGCAAAATTAATATATCTATTGTAATTATATTCAAAAACCACCCTTTAATGTGCAAATTTAAACAAATAAAAACTCCACAACGAGTGGAGTTTAGTTTGCAAATGTTATTTTATAATACCTTCTAATGCCTTAACGATATCGCCAACCGTTTTGATTTTAATAGCGTCTTCGTCAGGAATTGTCACAGAATATGCTTCTTCAAGATTCATAAGCATTTCAACTACGTCTAATGAGTCAGCCCCTAAATCTTTAACGATTTCCTTTTCTTCTGTAACTACTTCTGGTGAAATATTCAACTGTTTTGCAATTAATTCTTGAACTTTAACTAATGTTTCCATAAGTCCCCTCCAAAATTTATATTATCATTTTAATACACATTGACGTAATAGTCAAGTAAAATTAAAATTTTTTTCGCCGTAAGGTTTTTACGCACTCTTTATCTTTTGTCGCTACACGATAAGAATCACAAATTTTTGATATGGTTTTATTGAAAGTAAAATCATCTAATTTACAGTTTAATAAATATTTAAGAGTTTTTTCTTTGTATTTAATAAAACAAACGGATAATAGCCATGCCTTTGCCATCTTAACGTAATACGCATCAAAATTGACGTTATCGCACGTGTCAAAAATATAGTCAAGCCATTTATCATCAATATAATAGTCGAGCAAAATTACAAATGCAATTCTTAAATAAAACTCATTTTTTGAATTTAAAAGTTTATTTAATTCAAACGAAAATTTTTCACAATTTTTTGAAATAATTTTCATTGATGCAACCGTGCTGTCGCACAAAGACCAGTTGTCAACATATGGTATAAATTTATAAAAATATCGTAAAAATTCTTCGTATGGTATTTTAGAATAACCAAGTATAAAGCCGTAAATTAAATACTCTTCAAACGTTGAAAAATTTAGATCATTTTTCAATAATAAAAGTTTTTCGCTTTCAGATAAATTTTTAGCAATATCACGTAAAACAGGCAATTTTACACCCAAAATTTCATATTTGGTAAAAACTAATTTTCGTGAGAAATCTCTATACTTTTTTGAACTTTTTTCTCTTAAAACTTCAATTAAATTCATAACTAAATTTTTTTATTATATAAAAGACAAATTTCGCCTGGTTTTAATTCAATTTTATCACTATATTCAGTATCGTTTAATAAATTAAACATTTTACCATCAAATGAAATTTCAATCGTGTTTCTTCCGTTATTCGTTCCGATTACTACTTGGCAATTTTTCTTTCTACGCTCAAAAACGTACGCTCCGTACAAATTGAAAATTTCTTTCATTTCACCATCTTTAAAGGCGTTTATTTTATTTCTAATACGCCCTAATTTTTGATACCAAGAAAGCAACCCCTCATCAATTTTATCAGCGCCGTAAAAACGCCTTGACAATGGATCTGAATAGCCTTGTAAACCAACTTCATCACCATAATAAACACTTGGTACACCACAAAGCGTATACTGAAGCAACGTCGCCATTTTAAGACGTTTTACACCTAACTTATATTCATCTTCGGTCATTGTCGTCTTTGCCATTTCATCACGTGATTTATTGCACATATCCTCCCCAGCAAGCGAATTTATTATTCTGTAAGTATCGTGCGTGCCTAAAAGGTTCATTAGCGAATGTAACGAGGTTTCAGGATAATGGTCGATTTGTTCTTTGACCGAATATGAAAGTCGTTTGAGATTGCCGTTTTTAACGTAATCTATTATAGCATCACGTAAAACGTAATTCATTATAGAATCAAGTTGGTTGCCCACAAAATAACTGCGTCTTTCGTTATATGAAATTTTATTCGTAGCGTCTTCCCATACTTCTCCTATAATAATCGCGTTAGCATTTTTTGATTTGACGGCTTTTCTTAAATTGATTAAAAACTGCGTAGGAAGTTCGTCTGCAACGTCTAAACGCCATCCACCTATGCCCATTTGCGTATAAAATTCAATTACACCGTTTTTACCGTTAATGAAATCATTATACGAAGAGTTTTTCTCATTTACTTCAGGTAAAACGTCAATTCCCCACCAAGAATTATACTTATCAGGAAATTTTTTGAACGTATACCAGTCGTAATAAGGCGAAATTTTGCTTTGATAAGCACCAACACTATCATATCGCCCATATTTATTAAAGTATTTACTATCGTCGCCCGTGTGGCTAAATACGCCGTCAAGAATTATTTTTATGCCTCTTTTTTCTGCTTGAAAAATCAATTCTTTAAGGTCGTCCATATCCCCTAAATTTGGGTCAATGCAAAAATAATCACCCGTATCGTAATGATGGTTTGAGTACGACTTGAAAATAGGATTTAAGTAAATAACGGTAACGTTAAGATCTTTTAAATAATCTAATTTAGATATAATACCCTTAATATTTCCACCGTAAAAATCATTATTCAAAATATTACCATTTTCGTTTGGCAAATAATACGGCAGTTCACGTATATCATTGTGATACACTCTGTCGGGCAAACGTTTAACTTCACCACTAATAGCAAAACGATCTGGAAAAATTTGATATATTAAACCACCTTTAATATATTCAGGCGTTGTAAAATTTGAATTGTAAATTAAAATTTGAAAATATTTAATGGTATCAAAAACTTCACCCAAATAATTATCGCCAAGACCTAAAAATTTATCGTCGTTTAATTTAAACGCATAAAAAAATAAGCCGATATTTTGTGGAGTAACTGAAATTTCAAAACCATCAACACTCTTTTTCATATTAAAAGACGAAGGCTTTTTGTCTCCGTCTTTTAAAACTATAAGTGAACATTTTTCAGCATCAGTTTTTACTTTGAATATACAGATTTCGCCCTTTTTGAGTGCGCCAGTAACCGATTTATGCTCTTTATCTAATGGATTGTAATATGCAAACATTAGTCAATACGTTTTAATCCCCAAATTCTATCAGCGTACTCTCTAATACTTCTATCAGCAGAGAAAATACCCGAGGTAGCAATATTATTTAAACTCATTTTAGCCCATTTATTTCTGTCAAGGTAAGTTTCATCAACTAAACAATGCGTTGAATAGTACGAACCAAAGTCAGCCATACACATATATGGATCGGCAACAGGCGTACCGTATAATAAATAATTAGCAATATCGCCAAAAGAAACGCCGTTAAATCCTTCGTTAAGCGCTTTAATAACCTTTTCAAGCCTTGCGTTATCTTTATAGTATACGCTTGAAGAATAACCGTTTTTCCAAATTTCATCAACTTCCGTAGCAGTATGCCCAAAAATGAAAATGTTATCAGCGCCACAGGCTTGTTGCATTTCAACGTTTGCACCGTCAAGCGTGCCGATAGTAAGCGCACCGTTCATCATAAATTTCATATTGCCCGTACCACTTGCCTCTTTACCGGCTTGCGAAATCTGTTCTGAAAGTTCAGTTGCTGGCATAAGTTTTTCAGCCATAGAAACGTTGTAATCTTCCATATAAACAACGTTTAATTTCTTATTGATTTTAGGATTTTTCTTAATATCAGCGCTTAAATTGCAAATAAGTTTAATAATTTGCTTTGCAAAATAATATCCAGGAGCAGCCTTTGCACCAAAAATAAACGTTTTTGGTATTATAGGCATATCAGGATTTTCTTTAAGGTCATTATATAATGAAATTATATAAAGCGCGTTCATAAGTTGACGTTTGTATTCGTGCATTCTTTTTGATTGCACGTCAAACATAGTGTCAGGGTCAATAATTATACCCTGCTTTTTCTTTGCGTATTCGGCAAATTGCTTTTTCTTTAATTCCTTAACTTTATTTAATTTTTCCAAAACGGCTTTATCGTCTTCAAACTTTTTAAAATCAATAAGTTTAGAAGCGTCCATTTTATAGCCGTCGCCTATGCAACTATTTAAAAGGTCGCAAAGTTCTGGGTTAGATTGATTTAACCATCTTCTATGAGCAATACCGTTTGTAACGTTTGTAAATTTTTCCGGCCATAATTCAGCAAAATCTTTAAAAATACTATTTTTAATAATATCGCTATGGAGAGCAGAAACACCGTTTATAGTATGTGAAGCAATAACCGAAAGGTTAGCCATTCTAATTTGATTGTGTGAGAAAATAGACATTCTTTCAATCTTATTCCAGTTGCCCGTGTATCTTTTCCACATATCCGAACAAAATCTTTCATTGATTTCTTTTAATATCATATAAATACGTGGCAAACGTCTTTGAATAAGATCTTCATTCCATTTTTCAAGCGCCTCACTCATAACCGTGTGGTTAGTATAAGCAACCGTTCTTGTAACAATGCTCCAAGCGTGATCCCAAGAATATCCGTGTTCATCAATCAAAAGACGCATAAGTTCAGGAATACAAAGCGCAGGGTGTGTATCGTTAATGTGAATAGCCGCCTTTTCTGGCAAAGTATCAAGTGAACCATAATGTTTTAAATGATGGTTGATAATATTTTGTAATGATGCAGAAACAAGGAAGTATTGCTGTTTAAGTCTTAAAGACTTTCCTTCATAATGGTTATCGGATGGATACAAAGCCTTCGTTAAAAGTTCAGCCTGATTATCTTCCTGCATTGAACGCATATATTCGCCTTGGTTAAAAGTGTGCATATCAAATACACGGCTACTTTGCGCTTTCCATAATCTTAAAACTGAAACAGCCTTTCCTTCTGCGCCTGAAAGCATCATATCATATGGAACAGCCTCAACTTCATTTGCGTCAACGTGTTCAATTTTAAGTCCATTTTCAGTCCAGTTTTCCCTAATCCAACCGTCAAATTTAACTTTGATAGATTCGTCCGTTCTTGGTGTTAACCAAACTTCACCACCAGGAAGCCAGTCGTCAGGAAGTTCCATCTGCCAACCGTCAACGATTTTTTGCTTAAATAAACCGTATTCATATCTTAATGAATAACCAACTGCCGGGTAATTTTGCGCTGCAAGAGCGTCCATAAAACAAGCGGCAAGTCTACCCAAACCACCGTTGCCAAGCCCTGCATCAGGTTCAAGTTCATAAAGGTCTTCAAGTGAAATATTAAATTTTTTAAGCGAAGATTTAATAGCGTCTTGAATACCTAAATTGTACGTATTATTTTTGAGTGATTGACCGAGCAAAAATTCCATGCAAAGATAATATACCCTCTTACCACCTTTTGCACGGTATTCTTTATTGAATTTATTTCTCTTTTCTAAAAGAATATCTCTAACAGCCATTACTACTGCTTTATAGAGTTGTTCTTTTGTTGCTTCAGCCATCGTTACGCCATAATAGCGTGAAAGTTTGCCCGAAATAAGAGCCGTAGCCTCTTTTTCTGTGAATTTAGTTTCCATTTTTCTCTCCTGTGATTATTTGTTATATAAATCCTCATATTTTCCTGCCAACAACTTCCAAGTGAAGTCTGATCTCATGGCATTATCAATAACCCTTCCCCATACCTGTTTATTACGATAACTATCAACAGCCTGTCTTAAAACGTAAAGCATATCGTAAGCGTCGTAATTTTTAAAAGTAAAACCATTTCCGTTTCCGTCAAAGAAAGCCTTAATACTATCATTAAGTCCCCCAGTTTCCCTAACGACGGCAACAGAGCCGTATCTTGATGAAATCATTTGCGATAAACCACAAGGTTCCATTTTTGACGGCATCAAGAAAATATCACTACCTGCATATATTTTGCGTGATAAATCTTGATTAAATGCTATAACGGCTTTGCATTTGTTTTCATACATACTGCCGATATATTTAAAATAATCTTCATATTCGGTGTCGCCCGTTCCTAATAACACAAACTGAACGTCATCAGATAAGAATTGTTCTAAAACTTCCTTAACAAGGTCAACGCCTTTATGTGAAACAAGACGTGTAATCATGGCAATAACAGGCACGTCTGCCCTTACTGGCAAACCTAAAAGTTTTTGCATAGCTTCTTTACAAGCAATTTTGCCTGATTTATCGTCAGCGTTATAATTTTTTTCTATATGAATATCCGTATTTGGATTATAGAAGTCATAATCAATGCCGTTTAATATGCCCGAAAGTTTATGCGCATTACGTTCGATTACGCCTTCAAGTCCGTGCGCAAAGAACGGATCTTTGATTTCGTTTGCATAAGTAGGACTAACCGTAGTAACGTAATCGGACATTTCGATAGCGGCTTTCATTAAATTAATGCAATTTTTAAACTCAATATATTTATATAAACTGCCGTCAAAACCAAAAAGATTTTCATAGCAATCCATACCGTACCAACCCTGATATTCTATATTATGAATAGTGAAAACCGTTTTGATTTTTCTAAAATCAGGATCATTATAGTACATGCCTTTAAGATATATTATTGAAGACGCCGTTTGCCAGTCGTTACAATGCAAAACGTCAGGATAAATCTGAAGATGTGCAATGGTATCGAGCGCTGCTTTCGAGAAGAAAGCAAACCTTTCGCCATCATCATAATGACCGTAAATTTTACCGTCGCGCTTAAAATAATATTCGTTGTCGATAAAATAGTAATTTACGCCTTCATATTCGCATTTAAATACACCACAATATTGCTTACGCCAAGCAAGTTTAACGTCAAAAGCTGTAATAAACTCGAACTTTGCTCTCCACTCTGGTTTTATTGCAGAATACATAGGAATAATACACGATACCTCATAATTCCCGTTTGATGCGATTGCCTTTGGCAAAGAACCCATTACGTCAGCCAAACCACCCGTTGCAATAAACGGAGCAGATTCAGAGCCAACGAATACTACGCTTTTCTTTTTAGAAACGGCAATATTTTTAACCGTAGTCTTTTTTGCTTTTGAAGTAGTAGATTTAGTTGTAGATTTTTTTGTAGAAGTAGCCATTTTATCTCCTATTATAAATATTATACTAAGCCGTGTGGCAAACCCACACGGCTTAAAGATTAAATCATAGAGCCTTTTGGAATATAGAAGGTATGATTTTCAGCACCGGAAAGTGTCAATCTGTCTCTAATTACAACGTTTTTATCGGTAATTATACAATTAAGCGTAGCATTTTCACCGACTACCGTGTTTTGCATTAAAATACAATTTTTAACTTTCGTTCCCCTTGCAATTTTAACGCCTCTAAATAAAATACAGTTTTCAACCTCACCAAAAATTTCACACCCGTCGGCAATCATAGAATTTTTTACGATTGCGTTATTGCCGTATTTTGTAGGGGCTGAATCTCTAATTTTTGTAAACACACTTCTGTCGCCAAATAATTCGTTTCTAACGTTATTATCTAAAAGCTTCATACTGTTGTCAAAGTATGCTTGAAGTGATGATATTCTTGCATAAAAACCTTTATGCTCATACCCGTTGATTTTTAACACTTTAATATTTTTTAATACAATATCGTCAATAAAGTGTTTTGTTTTTCTTGAAATACTTTCTTTAACAAGACTTGCTAAAAGAGTACGCTTAATAACGTACATATTCATAAATAAATTTGCGCTTTCGTTAAGAATTTCGTGATATTTAACGTTTTCAACCCTGCCGTTTTCATCCATAACGATAGTATTGACGCTCTTTTCAGAAGTCATCCCGTCAAATTTAGTATAAATCATTGTAATATCTGATTTTGATGAAATATGCTTATCAATGACGTCTGAATAATTCACCCTACAAATGCAATCACAGTCGGATAAAACAACGTATTCTTCGTCGGCACGTTCAATGAAGTTCATAATACTCTTCAACGCATTAAGTCTTGAAGTATATAAACTGTCGCTTGTAATTTCACTATATGGTGGAAGGAAGATAAGCCCACCGTCTTTTCTCGCTAAATCCCAGTCTTTACCAGAGCCAACGTGGTCCATTAAAGACTGATAATTTCTTTTAGTAATAACGCCTACCGTATAAATGTCGGAATTAACCATGTTTGATAAAATAAAGTCGATAAGACGATATCTACCACCAAACGGAATAGAACCAACAGTTCTATTGCTTACAAGTTCAGGAACGTTATTGTCATGTATATTTGAAAAAATAATACCTAATGCTCTCATATTACTTGCCCCCCTTAACGTCTTTATCTATCATTGCGCCACCTTCAACTAAAAGTCCTTCTTCAACAACAATTCCCCTGCCTAATAAAGCAATTCCTTTACCACTTTCTTTAGGTGAGCCTATTTTTACATTTTTGCTAATAAAGGTGTTTTCGTCAATAATTGAATATTCTACAGTTGCGCCTTCGCAAATTACCGTATCCTGCATAATAACGGAATCTTTAACCTTTGCGCCAGCTTTAACTATTACACCAGATGAAAGAACGGAATTTTCAACTTCACCAAAAATTTCACAACCAGATAAAATTATACTGTTTGTAACTTTGCTACCGTCCCCTAAATACTGTGGAGGGGCAAGTGGACTTCTCGATTGAATTATCCACTTTTTATCGGTTACGTCAATTTTAGGAACTTCGCCTAAAAGGTCCATATTTGCGTCGTAAAGTGACTGAATTGTACCAACGTCTTTCCAGTATCCATTAAATCTATATGCGACCATTTTTTCGCCATCAGCAAGCATGGTCGGAAGAATATTTTTACCGAAGTCGTTTTCCGTATCAACCTTGGCGTTATCTAATTCAAGATATTTATAAAGTTTATCGGCAGTAAACACGTAAATACCCATAGATGCAAGATTGCTCTTTGGCTTTTTAGGTTTTTCTTCAAATTCATAAATAGTATCGTCAGCCGTAACGTTAAGTATACCAAAACGTGATGCTTCTTCAATAGGAACTTCTATCGCGGCAACCGTACAAGACGCACCGTTTTTTACGTGCTGTTCAATCATCAACGAATAATCCATTTTATAAATATGGTCGCCTGACAAAATGAGAACGTAATCAGGATTATATTGCTTGATAAAATGTATGTTTTGATAGATTGCGTTTGCCGTACCTTTGTACCAGTCGGAAGAATTTTTTGCCTGATATGGTGAAAGGATATGTACACCACCGAATGCTCTATCCAAATCCCACGGTTGACCGTTTCCGATATATTCATTCATTAAAAGTGGCTGATATTGCGTTAATATACCTACCGTGTCGATACCTGAATTTACACAGTTCGATAGAGGAAAGTCTATAATTCTATATTTACCACCAAATGAAACTGCTGGTTTGGCAATATTGTTAGTTAAAGCATAAAGCCTACTACCTTGTCCGCCGGCTAATAACATTGCTACACATCTTTTTTTTCTTTTCATAATTTTGATAACCCCTTATCATTTTATTTTATGATTATTTTATTTTCTTAAAATATAAACAGGTAAATTTAGGTAATTTTATCTGAATAGATGTTTTTTTACCGTGACTACCTATTTTTGTAGCAGTTTTATAAATAGATTTCTTTATTGCACCACTTCCACCAAATTTAACGGAATCAGAATTTAATATCAATTTATATTCGCCTTCAGGCAAACCTAATCTGTATTTATTAAAATCTATACCAGAAAAATTTACAATAACAGCAATCTCCTCACCTTTTTTATCTCTTCTTATATATGAAATTATGCTATTTTGTTTTTCGTCTGCCGAAATCCACTCAAATCCGTCCCAAGAATCTTCAATTTCATACAACGGAGCATTTTCTTTATAAACACCGTTAATAAATTTAACGTAAGACATAAGCCTTTTGTGTTTATCATATTCTGTCATAAAGAATTCAAGCCCTTCTTTATAAGCCCATTCCTTAAACTGACCGTATTCATACCCCATAAAATTAAGTTTTTTACCAGGGTGTGACATCATATATCCCAAAAATGCCCTGTCGTTAGCAAATTTTTGGTCATATTCACCCGGCATTTTGTCTAAAAGGGACTTCTTGCCGTGTACAACTTCGTCGTGAGATATAGGAAGAATATAATTTTCCGTAAAAGAATAACACATTGAAAAGGTTAATTTATTATGGTTATCCCCTCTAAAATACGGGTCGCACATCATATACGATAGAATGTCGTTCATCCAACCCATATTCCATTTATAGTTAAACCCTAACCCTCCTTCGTGGACAGGTTTTGTTATATTTCCGTACGCAGTAGATTCTTCAGCAATCATTAACGTATTAGGAAATTTTTCATAAATTGCTTTATTTAATTTTTGGAAAAATGCAATCGCATCAAGATTATATCTTTCGCCATAAGTGTTTGGCACCCATTGACCAGGCTCTTTATCATAATCAAGATAAAGCATTGCGGCAACAGCGTCAACCCTTAATCCATCAACGTGGAATTTATCAAGCCAAAACATTGCGCTTGACACAAGGAAAGATTGAACTTCAGGCTTTCCCCAGTCGAACATACGCGTTCCCCAACCACGATTTTCACGCCTGTCCCAACCGGCGCTTTCATAACAATAAGTGCCGTCGAATTCATATAAGCCGTGTTCATCTTTTGGAAAATGCGCAGGAACCCAGTCTAAAATTACACCTATACCTGCTTTATGAAAAGCATCAATCAAATACATTAAATCGTGTGGCGTACCGTATCTTGACGTCGCGGCAAAATAGCCCGTAACTTGATACCCCCACGACCCGTCGAATGGATGCTCCGTTAACGGCATAAACTCAACGTGGGTATATCCCATTTCTTTAACGTATGGTACAAGTGTTTTAGCAAGTTCACGATAAGTATAATAGTCGTCGTTATCTTTTTTCTTCCAAGAACCTACGTTTACTTCGTAAATATTCATAGGTTTATCATATGGTGGCTGTTTGTTTGCTAAATAATCAGCATCTTTCCACTTGTATCCGTCGATATCATAAACCTTTGAGGCTGTTTTAGAAGGTGTTTCAGCGTGGAACGCATACGGGTCTGCTTTTAAGACAGTTTTACCTGCGTGCGTAATAGCGTATTTATAACAATCATATTTTTTAAGCCCCGGGACAAACGCTTCCCATACTCCATTACTAATTTTTTGCATAGGAACGGCATGGTCATTATCCCATAGGTTAAAGTCGCCTAAAACTGATACGGCATCTGCATTAGGCGCCCACACCCTAAAAAATACACCGTTTTTTTTATCCTTTACACCAAAATGACTGCCTAATATTTCATATGAAGCATAATTAGTGCCTTGATGGAAAAGGTATATCGGTAATTCTAAACTCATATTTCCCCTTTAATCAGTTTAAATTAACAAATAAATTCTTCTTTTTTAGCAGGTGCTTCGTCCATTTCTTTCTTTTGCGCTTCATAACCCTTTCTACCTAAAAGAGCGTAAGTAGCGTTTTTACCACCTTCTACACCAGGTTGGTTATACGTATCGATATTCATAAGTTCGCCACAGTATGCAGTTTCCATCTGGAATAAGAATAATAACTGACCGATAGTAAATGCGTTAACTTCTGGCAAATAAATGGTATGGTTAAGTTTACCAGCTTGCGTTAAAGCGTATTCCGTTGCCTTTCTTTCTGCTTGGATAAGTTCGTTCATAGTATGTCCACAGAGGAAGTTCACGTCTTTAATATCTTCACAACCTTGTGGAATATCAACCGTCGTTCTATAATTGTCAACTGCTAAAATAGTAATGACTTTATCGAAAGGACCTTCACGATATAATTGAACTTGTGAGTGCTGGTCTGTAACACCAAGCGCTTTAACAGGTGTTTGTCCTACGTTTACAAGCTTGCCGTCGTTGTCAATGGCTTTACCTAAACTTTCACCCCAAAGTTGGCAATACCAGTCAGCCATATATTTTAAACTGTCAGCATAAGGCATCATAACAGAAATGTTTTTGCCTTTGCCCATAGCAACGTATTGTAAAACAGCCATTGCAAGCGCAGGGTTCTTTTTATAATTTTTTTCTTTACAAATCTTGTCCATATAAGCAGCGCCTTCGAGCATTAACTTAATATCAATGCCAACAACTGCTGCCGCAAGTAAACCTACTGGACACATTTCAGAAAATCTACCACCTACGCCGTCAGGAATATAAAGTGTCTTAAAGCCTTCTTCCTTTGCGATTTTAATAAGATTGCCTTTATTAGCAGAAGTAGTTGTAATGATACGTTTTTTAGCCTCTTCTTCACCAAGCGCTTTCTTTAAGATGTCAAAAATAATTAAATACTGGCTCATAGTTTCAGAAGTTGAACCAGATTTTGTAATAACGTTAAAGTAGGTCTTATTTAAATCAATAACGTCTAAAAGCGCCTGCATTCTTTCAGGATCTACGTTATCTTCAACGTAAAGCTTTGGTGCCTTTCTCTTTGATTTTGGTAATTCGTTATGTCTTAAATGACAGAGCGCCTGAAATACTGCAATAGGACCGAGTGCAGAGCCACCGATACCTAAAACAACAAAATTATCACATTTTTTCTTAACGTCTTTAGCGATACTTAAAATATCAGAAATAACTTCTTTTTGATTATAAGGAAGTTCCGTCCAACCCATCATACCTTTGCCACGATTTGTTTGGACTTTATTATATGCTTCAGCAATAGCTGGTTTTAATGAATTTAATTCTTTTACAGAAAAACCCTCTTCCCCTAAAAATTCTTCCATCATATTATTATAATCTACACGAACACGCATAGAATTTTGCCATTCTTTTTTTGTCATCTTTTTTTCCATAATGTCTCCTCTTTCTGCATTAAATAATATATAAATATTATATATTATAATTTTAGTATAATGTACAATAAATGTCAATACCAAAAATACAATATTTGGTAAAAACAATACTTGTTTTCCACTTTTTGGGCATATTGCACAAAAAGTGAGCGTTGTATTTTATGTTTTAAAGTTAAGTTTATTTCTAAAACTGTTTAATACGGCAATTAACATTACGCCTACGTCGGCTAAAACGGCAAGAAAAGTTGGCAAATTAATTATTATTGATAAAACCATAATTGCTACTTTAATTAAAATAGCACCTATTATATTTTCTAATACAATTTTTTTAGTTCTTTTAGCAATCTTTTTACTTACAACAATCTTATTAACGTCGTTATCCATTATAACTATATCTGAAGAAGAAATTGCAGATGAACTTCCCCCACCCATAGCAATACCTACGTCGGCAATTTTTATGCAAGGCGCGTCGTTTATTCCGTCGCCAACGTATGCAACTTTATAGCCTTTTGAAATATAATTTTTAACTTCGTCAATTTTTCCACTTGGCAATAATTCTGCCTTAAATTCATTTATACCAACTAAATTTGCAACGTTTTTTACTTTATTATAGTTATCGCCCGAAAGAATTATATTTTTGGTTTTTAATTTATTTATACTTTCCTTAATATTATTTTTAATAGTATCTTCCAGTTTAACCATTCCGGCGTATTTGCCGTTAATTGCACAAAAGATAGCCGTGCCATCAACAGTATCTAAATTATAAATTTTATATTCATTAAGTAACTTTGCGTTACCAACTATAACCTCCTCATCATTGACTATTCCAACAATACCCTTGCCAGAATATTCACAAACATTATTTACGCAGTAAATATTAGGATATTTTTTATATATTGCTTTTGATAACGGGTGCGTCGATTTGCTTTCAAGTGAAGATATGTACTTTAACAATTCGTTATCAGATAAATTAGTGTGATTTACAATTTCAACAACGTCAAACTCCCCCGTAGTTATAGTTCCCGTTTTATCAAAAACAAATAGGTCAACGTCGTTTAGCTTGTCAATATAATATCCACCACGCACTAAAACGCCCTTTTTAGCAAGATAGCCTATCCCTGCAAAATAGGTTAACGGAACGGATATAACTAATGCGCACGGACAAGATATTACTAATATTGAAAATGCAGAATATATCCATTTTGTAAAGTTAAATGAATCTATTAAAGGCACAATGGTTGCCACAAATAATGCTATTATAACTACTATCGGCGTATAAATTTTTGCAAATTTTGTAATAAATTTTTGACTTTTTGACTTTTTCTTTGTCGCCTCTTTAATTAACTCTACAATTTTATTTGCCGTTGAATTTTGAGCCGTTTTTGTTACCTGTATTTTAATAGGTGCTCCTACGTTAATTATTCCACTATAAACTTCTTCCGATTTATAAAATTCCTTTGGCAAACTTTCGCCACTAATCACCTTGGTGTCAAACACACCGTATTCAGAAATTAAAATTCCGTCGTTTGAAACCCTTTCGCCTGAAAACACCTCGATAATATCGCCTACTTTTACATTTTTGACAGAAGTTTTAACGTATTTTTCGCCATGAACAACGTTTGCTGTATCAGTCGTTATTTCTGCTAGCGAAGAAATTGATTTTTCAGTATGTTTTATACTAAAATTTTCAAACGTTTCCCCTATTAAAAATAATATCAAAACTAGCGCGCCTTCAAAATATTCTCCTATAATTATTGCACCAAAAGAGGCTATCAACATTAAAAGTTTTTCGCTGATAAAATCTTTATTTTTTATTGATTTAATAACGTCAATCAACATTGAAAAACCTATCGGCATTATAGATATTATTCCAAAAACAAGTTTTACTTTATTATTTAAGTTAAACACGTACGGAATTACTATTAAAAATATAGATAAAATAATTTTTATAAAGGTTGTTACGTTATATCTAAAAAAGTTATTTTTATTAACCGAATTAGTTTTTGTTTTACTACTACAACTACTACACGTACACCCTTCAATTTTAATACTATTTTTATCAATTAAAGTCTTATTTTTTACTTGCTTATTACTGTTTAATTTTATTTTTTGCTTATTATTAAATTGCATATTTTCCCCTTTAGTATATTAGCGATTACTAATATTATTTTTATTAATAAAGACGCTAAAAGCGCCTTCATTAACAATCTAAATGTTTAATTGAAATATTAATAATATCCTTGACGTGTTCATCAGCAATAGAATATAAAACTTGATTGCCCGATTTGCGTGATTTTAAAATATTACAGTCTTTGAGCTTTCTTAAATGTTGCGAAGTAGCCGACTGCTTTCCACCAGTAATTTCACATAAATGATACACGCAAAGCTCCCCCTCCATTAAAGCAAGCAAAATCTTCATTCTATTAGGCTCACCTATTAAATTAAACACAACGGCAAGTTTATTTACTGTTTCAACACTTTTACTATCATTAGATAATAGTTTAACTATGCTTTCATGGTTTTTACAAGTACATTTCATTTGATTTTACCTCATTTCTATATTAGCAAACATTAATATACTTGTCAATTATTTTTTTACAATAATATACAAATTACCCCACCTTTTCCATCATTTACAATACGGGTAACGGTCTTTCTCATTTTGTTTTGCGCATCAATTGAAATATTCGACGCCTTTCTCTTTAAACCATCATTTATAAGTTCATTGAGCGTTTTTCCAAATATATTCGTAGATAAAATATTTTTTGGATTTTCAGTAAATTCTTCATTTAATTTTTGTATAAGTTCTTCGCTTTGCTCTTTATTGCCAACAATAGGAGCGACTTCCGTTTTCAAGTCTACGTTGATTATATGTAAACTTGGTGCAACTGCTTTAAACTTGACACCGTATCTTCCATTTTGTCTTGTAATAATAGGTTCGTCCAAAAGCATTGCATCTTGGTCAGGTTCAACTATGCCGTAGCCTGTTTCCTTTGCACTATTTAATGCGTAACGAATTTTTGAATATTCTCTTTTTGCCTCCGACAATTCTTTGACGTAACTTATTAACTCAAATTCATCACGTATATCGTCGTCGCATTCTTCGCTTAAAACTTTATAAAACAGACCGTCTTTTGGTTTAACCATGTAGTTTGCCGTGCCGTCTGCAAGATTAAAACCAACAAGTTCAGGGGTGTTTAAGTTTTCGTCATCAAAAAGTTTTTCAACAACGCCAAAATCTCTCATTTTGAAAACGTTTTTTGACGCACTTTTTAAGCCTTCGGATAATTTTTGTATTATTTCATTATTAGCAGGCAACGCTTGCATCCATTTTGGAATATCAACTTCAAATTTTTGCATAGGAAATTCGTACAATACGCTTTCCATTAGATTAGAAATATCGTCCTCGGACATATTTGCAACGTCAAGTATAATTACAGGAACGTTATATTTTTCTTCAAGTTCATTTCTTAAAGTTATCGTTGCATTTGAATTTACGTCTTTACAGTTTAATACTATAACAAACGGCTTATTTAATTCTTTTAATTCACTAACGACACGCTCCTCTGCTGAAATATAACTTTCACGTGGGATATCGCAAATACTGCCGTCAGTAGTCACTAAAATTCCGATTGTTGAATAATCTTCAATAACTTTTCTTGTTCCTATTTCTGCAGCGCTTGCAAAAGTAATTTCTTCATCAGACCAAGGTGTTTTTACCAAGCGTGGCTTGCCGTCCTCTTCGTGACCGATTGCCCCGTCAACTAAATATCCAACGCAATCAACAAGCCTTACGTTAGCGTATACTTTATTTTTGAATTGAACTTTAACAGCATTTGCTGGCACAAATTTAGGTTGACTTGTCATAATTGTACGGCCGTCAGCCGATTGTGGCATTTCATCCGTTGCTATTTGCTTATATAGTTTATTACTAATATTAGGAAGAACGATTTTATCCATAAAAGAAGAAATAAAGGTTGATTTCCCCGTTCTTACCGGACCTATTACGCCTATATAGATATCCCCACCTGTACGCTTGGATATATCTTTGTAAATGTCGTACTTTTCCATTAAAAAACCTCCCATACACTATACGATAGTATATGAGAGATCATTTTTATTTATGAAATTAAATATTTAATTTATTAAACGTTTTTATTATTTTCTTTTTTTGTAAGTTTTTTTTGCTTGTGTTTAAAAATCATTGCCTTAAATGAAGTTGCGTGTTCTTCCCCTTTGAGCATCCTTTCAATATTTTTTCGGTGAGCAATCCACGTAACGAAACATATTAAGCCGATTATCCCACAAGAAATCATATAAAAAACGTCTTGCGAGCGAATACCCGGTAAACCTGCGTATTTAACGTACAAATAAATACTATTTGCGATAGCAGGTGGAGTTATAGCTATAAACGACCCCATTGCTCCAAATTCAGTATGATAAATAAAAAGCACGGCTGCAAAACAAGCCATTACGGCAATTATTGCTATTGCAAGCCTTGACGTACAAGAGCAAACCATTAATGCACCTAACGTAGTTGCAATTCCTTTACCACCCTTAAACTTATATAATACTGGATAAATATGTCCTAAAACGGCGCAAAAGCCAAAAGCATATTTCGCCAAATCTGCCATATCAAAAGGAACACCCGGTGCTGGAGCCTTATTTGAAAATACTAAAAACCCGATTAATGCAGGAATTACTCCTTTAAGCGCATCTAAAAGCAAGGTTAAAATGCCTATTTTGATTCCAAAATTACGGCTCATATTCATAGTACCAGGGTTACCACTACCAAGATTTCTTATATCGTTTTTTTTAAGTTTTGAAATCCATATTGCGTTGTTTACGTTGCCTATAAAATATGATGCAACAGCAAAAATGGAAAATAAAATCCAGTTACTCATTATTCGTTCTTGTCTTGTTCTCTAATAATTATTCTTATAGGAGTGCCTTCAAAATTAAATGCACGCCTTATTTCGTTTTCAAGATATCTTTTATATGAAAAATGCATTAACGTTACGTCGTTTACAAAGAAAATAAACACCGGTGGAGCAACCGATATTTGTGAAACGTACATAATTTTAAGACGCTTTCCTTTATATGACGGTGGTTCGTTCATTCTAACAGCGTCAATAATCATATCGTTTAATTTACCAGTTGAAACCCTAAAATGAGCATTTTCATGTACTTCTTCGGCTATTTTAAGTAATTTTTCAGTTCGTAAACCCGTTTTTGCTGAAATATATATCGACTTAAAATAGTCCATAAATTTAAGCGCCTCTTGCAAAGTTGCATCAAATTTATTAATAGTATAGGTGTCCTTTTCAACAAGGTCCCACTTATTCATACAAATAATTGACGGCTTACCCTGCTCATGTACGTAGCCTAAAATTTTTACGTCTTGCTCCGTTATGCCGTCAACGGCGTCAATCATCATAATACATACGTCAGCACGGCGTATCGCTGCAAAAGAACGCAATACACTATAATATTCAACATCCTCGTCAACAGAACGTTTTTTACGTATGCCAGCCGTATCGATTAAAGTGTATTTTTTGCCGTTTAACTCAAATTTGCTGTCAATAGCATCACGCGTTGTGCCTGCGATTGAAGATACGATAGTCCTTTCAATACCCAAAAGTTTATTACATAAACTTGATTTGCCAGCATTAGGCTTTCCTACGACGGCGATTTTTAAACTTTCATCATCATCTTCATAATTAAAATCATCAAAATAAGATACAACTTCGTCTAATAAATCTCCTGTCCCCGTACCGTGCTCAGCTGAAATACCAAAAGGTTCTCCTAACGCCAAATTATAATATTCGTACAACTTTGAAGGATCGTAATTATCCATTTTATTAACGGCAAGAACAACGGGTTTGCCTGACTTTTTAAGTTTTAATGCAACTTCTTCATCATTAGCGTTAATTCCCGTTTTTACGTCAGTAAAGAAAATTATAACGTCAGCCGTGTCAATAGCAATTTCAGCCTGTTTTTTGATGTGCGACCACATTTCGTCATCAGAGCGAAGTTCTAAACCACCCGTATCTACAAGCGTAAATTGTTTACCACACCATTCAGCGTCTGCATATAATCTATCACGCGTAACACCCGGCTGGTCCTTTACTATCGAAAGCTTTTGCCCTACTATTCTATTAAAAAAAGTCGATTTGCCAACGTTAGGCTTACCGACGATTGCTACTAATGGTTTTGCCATAATTATTACCGTCTTTTATAATTTATATTTCTATTTTAACTTATTATTGTCATTTTGTAAAGAAAAATAAACGCAATAAAAAAAGGATGTGTTTTCACACACCCTTTTTTACTAATTATTCAGCGTCTTTCTTTTCTTCGTCAGTTGCTACGTGACCAAACATTGTCGTTTCAGTTTCAGTAGCATATTCAACTTTCTTTTCAACTTCTGCTTTAGCAGGTTTTAAGATAATGTTAACTAAAATACCAAGAATAAGCGCACAAGCAATGCTTGAAATTGTAACAGCGCCAAACGTTAACTTTAATCCACCTAAACCAGTAACTAAAATTACAGCAACGATAAATAAGTTCTTGCTATTATCAAGGTCAACGTGCTTAAACATTCTTAAACCAGAAACTGCTATAAAGCCGTATAATGCAATACAAATACCACCAACAATACAAGCAGGGATAGATGCAATAAATAACATTACTGGGTAAATAAATGCAAGAATGATACACATAATTGCCGTTGTGAAAATAGTTGCAATAGATGCGTTACCTGTAATAGCAACACAACCAATTGATTCACCATAAGTAGTGTTAGGACAACCACCCATTAACGCACCAGCAATAGAGCCAACGCCATCACCTAAAAGTGTTCTATGTAAACCTGGTTCTTGTGTTAAATCTTTTTCAATAATAGAACTAATATTCTTATGGTCAGCAACGTGTTCAGCAAATACAACAAGTGCAACTGGTGCAAATGCAACAAATACTGAAAGTACGCCTGCGCCGTCAATAATAACGCCTTCCTTAAATAAACCAACTAAAGTAATATTTGGTAACCAGTTATTAAAATCGGCAACTTTCTTAAATACAGTAAAGTCGATAAGTTTTAAATATTCAACGTCAAAAATCCAACCAAATGCAGTAAAGATAGATGCTAACGCATAACCACCAACAACACCGATAATGAATGGGAACATCTTTAACGATTTGCTACCCTTAACTGATGCGATAATAACGATAAAGAAAGTAACTAAACCTACGAATATTGCAAGAAGGTTATAATTAGTGTGTGTTAAAATTGAAAGTTCACCATTTACAAAATCGATAAATTGGAAATCAGCAGCAGTATTCATAAGGTTATTCATAGCGCTACCAGATAAACTTAAACCGATAAGCGCAACTGTAGGTCCTATAATAACTGGTGGCATAAGTTTATTAATCCAGTTAGCACCGACAAATTTAATAATAATTGCAATAACTACGTAAACGCAACCTGCAAAAAGTGAACCTAAAATGATGCCAAAGTATCCATAAGCAACGGCTGATGCAAGTGGCGAGATAAATGCAAACGAACTACCTAAAAATACAGGGCTCTTAAATTTAGTAAATAACAAGTATACTAAAGTACCAACGCCTGCGCCGATAAGTGCAGATGCTTGATTTAAGTAGATACCCGTACCATCAGCAAGGATCGGAACTAAAATAGTTGCAGCGATAATTGCCAAAAGTTGTTGTGCGGCAAAAATTAAATTTTTACCGAACGGTGGACGTTCATTTGGTTGATAAATTAACTTCATAACCTTCTCCTTTTGTAATTTAATAGATAATTTAACGCCTTTTTAGACTTATTAATTATTATTATAAAATGTATAACAAATATTGTCAATATTTATTTTAAATTAGATAGAATTTTTTCAAAATATTGTGGTATAGGCGCTTCAAAAGTTAAAATATCACAAGATGTTGGGTGTGTAAGGATAAGTTTTTTGGCGTGTAAAAGTTGTCCGTTTAGCTTAAATTTTTGATTTTTGTAGCCATATTCAAGGTCGCCAACAATAGGGTGCCCGATATATTTTGCATGAACTCTTATTTGATGAGTTCTACCCGTTAAAAGTGAAAATTCACAAAGAGTATGATTTTTAAAACGTTCAATTACCTTAAAATCAGTTATGGCAGTTCTTCCAAATTTTGTTACTGCCATTTTTGTCCTATCCTTACTGTCCCTGCCGATAAAAGTTTCAATTCTTCCCTCGTCTTCTTTAACTACACCCTCTAAAAGTGCAATGTAAATTCTTTTGCATTCTTTTTTTTCTATTTGCGAGGCGAGCGAAACGTGTGCTTTATCATTTTTTGCAACTACAAGCAAGCCTGAAGTATTTTTATCTATTCTGTGAACGATACCTGGACGCAATTCCCCATTAATGCCTGACAAACTGTCAAGTTTAGCAATTAATGCGTTTACTAACGTTTCATCCCCCGTGCCGTTACCTGCATGAACAGTCAAGCCTTGCTGTTTATTAATAACTGCTATATCGTCGTCTTGATAAATAATATCAAGTTCAATTTCGTCATTTGCTTTAATTTCAACGTCTTTTACGTCGGGAATGGTAAACTCAACAACGTCGTTTAATTTAACTTTATAATTTACTTTTTGAACTTTATCGTTTACCTTGCAACAATCTTCTTCGATAAGTTTTTTTACGTGAGAACGGGTCAAATCGCTATTTAATGATAAAAAAACGTCAAGTCGCTCTCCTACGTAAAGTTCAGAGACGGTTAAATCTAACTTATTCATTATCGGGTTGCTCCTCTACTTTGCTATCTTTTTTCTTTATTTTAAAGACAGCGTCGTTATCGAGAAATAGAAAATGAATTAAAATCATAGCAATTCCAACGCATAAAAATACGTCGGCAAGGTTAAATATAGCAAAGTCCCAACCAAAAAAGGTAAAACTTATAAAGTCTATAACGTAACTATTTATAAGTCTATCAATGTAATTACCAACCGTGCCAGCAAGCGTAAAAATAATGCCAACTGGCAAAAATTTATACTTTCTTCCTATAAAAACGTATAAAAAAACGTATGCTAAAAGAGCAATCGGGGTTAATATTTTAAAAAAAGTCTGCCCCCAAGTTTTATCTGCAAACATACTAAATGCCGAGCCGGTGTTTTGAACATATTTAAATCCAAAAAAACATTCAATAACGTCCTTTCTTGGAGCGTAAAGTTCGTAATTCTTTGCAAAATATAATTTTGTAAGTTGGTCAATTAAAATCAAAACGCCTGCGATAAGTAATGGTATTACAATCTCAAGCGTTATTTTGATTATTTTCTTCTTTTTTTCAGTCATATAAATGCTTAATCTTTTTTATTCCTTATTTTTGAAAGCATATCAGCTTTTAACTCATATAAAGCGTCTGATAAGTCAACTTTATATAAATGTGGATTGTCTAATCTTTTATATTCATCCCAGAAACTTTCAAGTTCCTTTTCAGCATACTCTTTAATTTCTTTAAGCGAAGGTTTTTTATAAACAAGTTGACCGTTTATAATAATATCCTCCTGCAATTTTCTTAAAGTATAATTATCAAACGTAATAGTCTTCCAGCGTTCAAACGGGTGGGTTAAAACAAGTGGTTTTGAAGTATCATACTCGCCTTCTTCCCTTAAAAATATAAAGTCAGCCTCTGCTTTGCCCGTCTTATTGTCGTAAACACGGTAAATATTTTTAAAGCCAGGATTAGTAACTTTAGCAGTATTATCTGAAACTTTAATCTTATTAGTAACACTACCGTCTTTGTTAATTATTGCAGAAAGTTTATAAACGCCACCAAGCGCAGGCATATCGGCACTTGTGATAAGTTTTGTGCCTACACCCCAAATTTGAATTTCAGCACCCTGCTGTTTTAATGAGTTGATTGAATATTCGTCAAGATCGCCAGAAGCGCAGATTTTTGCGTTCGGAAAACCTGCATCTGTCATCATCTTCTTTGCTTTTTTAGATAAATATGCAAGGTCGCCAGAGTCAAGTCTTATGCCAACTGGTTCGTGCCCCTCTGCTCTTAATTCTTTAAAAACTTTTATAGCGTTTGGAACGCCACTTTTTAGTGTATCAAACGTGTCAACTAAAAACAAGGCGTTATCTGGATATACTTTAGCATATTCTTTAAACGCAGTATATTCATCTTTAAAATTCATTACCCAACTGTGAGCGTGCGTACCTGCAACTGGGATATCAAACATTTTGCCTGCTAAAACGTTTGAAGTAGAATTACACCCACCGATTACTGCTGCCCTTGCACCGTAAATGCCTGCATCAGGACCTTGCGCACGTCTTAAACCGAACTCTAAAACCGAATCATTTTTGGCTGCATATCTTACTTTTGCCGCCTTTGTCGCAATAAGAGTTTGGTGGTTTATAATGTTTAATAATGCAGTTTCAATAAGTTGCGCTTGCATTACAGGAGCTTTAACTGTCAAAATAGGCTCACCAGGAAAAACAACCGTACCTTCAGGAACGGCGTATATATCACCGGTAAAACGGAAATCTTTAAGATAATCTAAAAATTCATCATAAAAAATGCCTAAACTTTTTAGATAAGAAATTTCATCTTCACCAAATTTTAAATTAACTACGTAGTCAATCGCTTGTTCTAGTCCACACGCCAGCGAATAAGTTATCATCCCATTTTGACGGAAAAATAAGTCAAATATTGCCGTTTCTTCCTTATTTGCCTCTTTAAAATAGCCATTCATCATTGTTAACTGATATAAGTCAGTAAGTAACGTAAGATTTCTGTCCATAATATACCTTCTTATTAGTCTTTATATGATTTTATTTCAGGAAGTTCAACATTTTGTTGCTCTTCTTCTAATTTTAACTTTTCTTCCCTACGCTGTTTGTAATTTTTATATTCAACGTGATTATTTAGCGCTATGTCTTCCGTTTTATTGCCAGAAATAATAAAAGTGAGTGAAAACGCTACGAAAACGTACGCTATCATAACAATTAAAATTATCCACCATTTAATTGTGAATACGTCTATTAAAGCGTATAAAAGCGCGAAAAAGAAAATAACCGAACCTATTAAAATGTGCCAAGGGTATCTTCTAGCAAAACCACTAAATAAAAATAACAGCCCAAAACCTGAAAGCATCAAAAACAAAAACGTCAAAATAGGATGGACGGCGATTTCCCACTCGTTAAGTCCATCAACAATAGAAACTACAACAGATGCAACGGTGATAAGTAACGCGCATATTGCAAAAATCATTCTAGTAATTTTTATACCTTTTTTTAAAGTCATAATTATTCCCTCCATTTTATAAAATTATATCAAATAATTTTTTAATTGTAAATATTTGTTTGAATTTTTCTTATAATTTTTGAATTTAAATGAAAAAATAAAAAAATAAACATTTGTTTGACTTTTGTTTTTTTGTGTGATATTATATTGTCAAGAGGTAACGTGTATGAAGAAAATTGAGGAAAAATTGCGTTCTGTGTATGAATTTGTCGAAAACTTTTTATCCGACTACGGATATCCACCGTCGGTTAGGGAAATTCAGACTAAATTAAATATAAAATCTACTGCCACCGTTTACGACTATCTTGAACGGTTAAAGCAACGTGGTTTAATTACAAAATCCCCTACAAAAAATAGAGCTATAGGCTTAACTAAAAAATTTGACCAACAAGTTGATTTTGTTCCTATTATCGGTAACGTTACAGCTGGTGCACCTATTTTAGCGATTGAAAATCTTGAAGGATATTGTCCACTTCCACCAAATTTTACGCACGCTGACGAGTGTTTTATTTTGAAAGTTACTGGCGACAGTATGATTAACGCTGGAATATATAATGGTGACCAAATTATTGTTAAAAAACAAAATACTGCTGATAACGGGGATATTGTTGTCGCTTTGATTGAAGATTCAGCAACCGTTAAAAGATTTTATAAAAGGAACGGCAAAATTATTCTTCATCCTGAAAACGACACTATGTCGGATATGTTATTTGAAAACGTTATGATTCTTGGAATAGTTGAAGGTTTGATTAGAAAATTTTAATATTAAAAAGAGTTGCAGGTTGCAACTCTTTTTTTTTAGATATTTAATAAATAATCAATTTCTCTTGGCGATAATCTTCTAACGTCGCCACGGTCCATGCCACTAACTGTCAAATCACCTATTTTTATACGTTTTAAAAAGTCTACTTGCGCTCCAACAGCCTCAATCATCTTTCTTATCTGTCTATTTCTGCCCTCGGTTATAGTTATGTGTAATTTTGTACCTCTATTACCTCTGTCGATTAACTTTACGTGACATTTTTTAGTCATTTCACCATCAATCAAGACGCCTTTACGGAGCATGTTTATTCCTTCGTCGGAAATGATAGTTTCTACCTTAACAAGATAAGTCTTTGGGACTTCGTTTTTTGGATGTGTTAACTTAAAAGTTAAATCACCGTCGTTTGTAAAAATAAGCAACCCTTCAGTATCGTAGTCAAGTCTACCAACGGGGAACACTCTCGGAATATTAGGTGGAAGTAAGTCCATAACAGTTTTACGACCTTTATCGTCTTTAACGGTACAAACGTAACCTTTCGGCTTATTCATAATAAAATAGTCGAATTTTTTAACTACGCTTATAGGTCTACCTGAAACTGTAACAAGCGCCTCACCCACTTCAACTTCATCACCAAGTTTTGCAACCTTGCCGTTAATTTTTACAACGCCTTCTTCAATAAGTTTGTCAGCGCCACGACGGGAACACACACCACTTTCTGCAAGGTATTTATTTATTCGCATTTGTGTTTACCTCAAATATTAATTCATCCCTATTATAGTATATATTTTTTGCGAAAAAATCAAGTTATTTGAAGTGTAAATTTTAATTTCGCCCACCGTTTCTTTTTTATTATACGGTGGTTTTATTATTTTCGGATAATTATATTCGATTTTAAGGTTTAGCAATTCTTGTTCGCTTAATGGCAAAATTATATCTTTATCGGTTATTACTGCACATTTTTCTTCACTATTTTCTATATCAATAAACCCTATCACGTGGTCGGCTTCAACAAGTTTTTTCATATTATATTTTTCAAATGAATAATCTAACAATTCAGTCGATTTTTCCCACATATTTCCACAATTTAACACGACTGTTACCACGTCCATACCATTGCGTTTTGCTGATGAAACTAAACATCTTCCAGCCTTTTTTGTGTAGCCCGTTTTTATACCAGTAGCGCCTTCATAATTAGATAACATCTTGTTTTTATTAACCATCGTTCTATTGTACTCTCTCGTCGTCCAAGGTATAGTTATCTTTTTTGTTCCAACAATTTCCTTAAAGACGTCGTTTTGCATTGCATAGCACGAAATTAACGCCAAATCATAAGCAGTAGTATAGTGATTGTCATTGTGCAATCCGTGTGGATTTACAAAGTTGCTTTCACTAGCACCTGCCTTTTTTGCCGTACTATTCATTAACTCTGCAAATTTTTCAATCGAACCACAGGCGTATAAAGCCAAAGTTGTTGCAGCGTCGTTACCTGACCGAAGCATTAGTCCGTAAAGCAAATTTTTTACCGTTATTTTTTCACCTACGTCTAAATACATACTCGAGCCTTCCACCCCGACCGACCTAGAAGTAACCGTTACTACGTCGTCAAGATTACAGTTTTCTATCACGGTGATAGCGGTCAATATTTTAGTCGTGCTTGCCATATACATTTTTGTATGAATATTTGTTCCAGTAAGCACTCTTTTAGATGAAATTTCCATAGATATTGTAGCAGAATTTTGCGCATAGACAACCTGCGTTTTTTTATCTACTTTAATATTAAAAATAGTCAATACAAATATGAAAATCGTTAGTAAACAACTTATCTTTTTCATACTATAAATCTTTCCTTTTTATATACTCGTTAACTATATCGTAAATTTTATCAATAGGCTCGTTATTGACGGTTAGCATTTTATATTCACCCTTTGCGTCGTTAAATAAAAAACCACACGGTTTCATTGATACGATTGCCCCACTTCCACCAGCAAAAGGATGTTCGTCTTTGCCTATTATTTTAACCTTGCCGTACTCACCACCACCGGTAATAAACGCTACGGTTACTTTTGATACAGGTATGATATAACTGCCGTTTTCGGTCTTGATAGCACTTCCCATAATAGTGTTTACGTCAACCATAGACGTTAAATTTTTCATTGAAGTTTCTATTAACTCCGTAATTTTTTCGCTTTCTTCTTTACGCATTCTACAACCTTCCAAATTATTATTTTTAATAAAGATAAAATTATTAAAAAAAAGTTAAAACTTATACTTACTTGTAAATTTAACTTATTATTTTCTTCATCAAGATTAATCAAATAATTGCCACTATATTCTATTGCTCTATTATTAAGGTAAATTATCCCACCAACCATATCGGTAATTGTTTTTAAAAAAACAATATAATTTTCCGGATTACTTTTATCAGCTTTGCCAAGTTCTAAAACAAATGAAATTTTATTTACTGAATAGCCCTTAAATGGTTTTAATTTGTTTCTAAAATCAAAAACGTCCTTTATTGTTAAATTTAGGCTTTTATTCCGTCCGTAGTGCAACGTAAAACCGTTTGTCGTAAAATATGCCATACAACTTAAAATTTTAAGCCTAAATAAAAATATTCCGATTAAAAAAGTCTTTTTATTTATATCTAAATATAAATATCCATTTAATTTTAATGGAAAAAACAATATAAAAAAAATAATAGCAGACAAATAAACGATTGTCATACTATTATTTTTTTCTTTTAACTAAATTTTATTCGTGATATTATTCACCCTCAACGGTTACAATATCTTCTCCCTTTAAAAAGTCAGGTAGTTCTTCTTCATCAATCGGTGGAAGGTCAATATCGTCATCTTTTTTATAAGGTGCATCAGAAGACTTTTCTTCATCTACAAGTTCAGGCTTTTTATATAAATATTCGCCGTCGTCGCTTTCACCATGTATTTCCTTAATTTTATTAAGAAGTTCTTCATAATCAGGTAAAGCGTCAAGATCAGGTATTTCAAATCTTTTTAAAAATTCGTCCGTCGTGCCAAAAAGAACAGGTCTACCCACAGCGTCTTTTCTACCGACTGGCTCAATCATTTTTAATTCTAAAAGTTTTTGAATAGCGTATTCACTATTACCCCTAATATCTTCAAGGTCAATACGTGTTACCGGTTGTTTATAAGCGATTATTGCTGCAACTTCTAAAAGCGAACGTGATAATTCCTTTTCCTTAATAGGATTAAGCACGCCCGAAACCTCTTCAGCGTATTCAGGATTTGTAGAAAATTGTAATTTTTTATTAAAAGTCATTAACTGTAAGCCTGACTCTTTATTATATTTTTGTTGCAATTTTTCAACTGCATCTTTAATCATGCCTTCAGTAACTTCAAGTTTTTCAGCAATATCTTTGATTGCAACAGGCGTACCTGATAAAAATACTACCGACTCAATTATACTCGTCAATCTCTCCAATTTCTTCATTTCTGTCTTCCCTTAATAAAAGTGTAATGTCGCCAAACAAGTCCTTTTGTTCAACTTTAATGTATTGTAATTTAAGTAGTTCAAGCGTCGCTTGAAAAGTAGTAATTAGCTCATTTCTTGAAACGTTCATTGAAAACAACTCGAAAAAACTAACAAACCCTCTATCAAGCAACACACTACGTATATAGTCTACCTTATCTTTTACGCTGAAAACTTCTTTAGGAATTTCCCTGCTTTCAACTTCGCTTTTGCGCTTTTCTTCAACGCGCATCATTAGTTTGAAAAATGCTTTTACAAGCGAATCTAAATTAAATTCGTTATAAACAATTTTCGTTTCACCTATGCTCTTATCAGGCTCTTTATAAAATCTATCTGTGTTTTCCCTCTCCTTAAGTTTAGCACACGCTTCTTTAAAGAGTTTATATTCTTCAACCTGACGGAAAAGTTCTTCTTGTTCGTCAATGCCGTCGTCAAATTCTTCTAAAACAGGTAAAACTGCCTTTGATTTTAACTCAACAAGCCTTGCTGCCATCGTAAGATATTCGGTAACTTTATCAACGTCAACGGTGGACATTGATTGAACGTACTTAACAAATTGTTCGGTAACGCTTGAAACAAAAATTTCACGTATTTCAATCTTCGCCTCTGTTATCAAATGCAATAACAAGTCAAGTGGTCCTTCAAAGTTGTCTAGGACGGTATCGTAATCAACAATTGATTCAAATTGTGCCATTAAAAAATTAACCCCCAAAACGCCGTTATAGGATAGCCTATAATATTACTCATCCAACTAACGTATATACCTAAAATATCAAGATACCATATACCAGTACGGTCAGCCACAAAACCTAATAATATTAAGCCTAATAAAATGTAACTTCCATAATTTCTTAAAAATCTATATACTCTGCCCGTTCCACCACTTAAAGTTTCATATAACTTAAATCCATCAAGTGGATAAATAGGTAAAATATTAAACGCAAAAAGCGCTAAACTTATCGACGGAATATAACTAACAGCATATATTAATACTTCGTCAAAATATCCTAAATTAGGGATACGAACGTAAAATATTAATGCAATAACAAGTGGATATATTAAAAAAGCAAGTAAAAAGTTTGCGATAACGCCTGCAAGGGAAACTAAAATACAGCCAGTCTTTCTATTTTTAAAATTATTAGGATTAACTGGAACAGGTTTACCCCAGCCAAAATGAACTAATATAAGCGCCACAAGCCCGTAAACGTCAAAATGCGCCATCGGATTAAGTGTCAATCTTCCATTAATTTTAGGTGTAATATCCCCACATTTATACGCAACGAAAGCGTGCGCAAATTCATGCACAGGTAAAACTATTAATAATGCTAAAAATACAGATGCGTATTCTATAATCGTTTGAACCATTTATCCACCTTTTTTGCTACAAAATAACGTTTATATTAAATATCAAGATTGTGCTTAATTGCTAAATATTCGTCGTAAGTAGTAAGTTTATCAAACGTCTTTGTACCGTTTATTTCAATAATTCTATTAGCAACGGTATTCATAAGTTCTTGGTCGTGCGAAGTAAACATTAAACAGCCCTTAAACCTTTTTAAGCCTTCGTTAAGTGAGGTAATGGATTCAAGGTCTAGATGGTTTGTAGGTTCGTCCATAATCATAAAATTACCGGCTTCAAGCATCATTTTTGAAAGCATACATCTAACCTTTTCACCACCGGATAAAACGTTAACTTGCTTAAATACTTCATCAGCAGAGAAAAGCATTCTGCCAAGCCAACCACGAACAAATTCTTCATACTGGTCGTAAGAGTATTGCGATAACCATTCAATAAGGTTAAGTTTTACACCGTCAAAAAACTCGCTATTGTTGATAGGTAAATAAGTCGGTTTAACCGTACTGCCCCACTTGAAAGTTCCAGCATCAGCCTCTTCCTTCCCCATTAAAATATCGAAAAGCATTGAAGTTATCTTGCTGTTTTCGCTAACAAAACCTATCTTTTCGTTCTTACCAACAATAAAATTTAAATCTTCAAAATAGCCTTTTTTTGTTAAACCTTCAACAAAAAGTATGTCATTGCCTATTTCACGCTCAAACTTAAAGTCAACGAACGGATATTTACGCAAAGATATTTGAATATCGTTAAGAGTAATTTTTTCAAGTTCCTTCTTTCTTGAAGTCGCTTGTTTTGATTTAGATGCGTTTGCCGCGAACCTTGCAATAAATTCTTGAAGTTCTTTAGCGCGTTGTTCCATCTTCTTATTTTGCTCTTTTGCTTGACGCGCAAGAAGTTGTGAAGAATGATACCAGAAATCATAGTTACCAAAATATAAATTGATTTTGCCGTAGTCTACGTCGCAAATATAGGTACAAACCTTATTTAAGAAATATCTATTATGCGATACCACGATAACTGTGTTTTCAAAGTCTATAAGATAATTTTCAAGCCATTTAATTGTTTTAATATCAAGGTTGTTAGTAGGTTCGTCCAAAATAAGAACGTCAGGATTGCCAAAAAGAGCCTGCGCTAAAAGAACTTTAACTTTAATTTTACCATCAACGTCTGACATTTGACTGTAAAAATATTCAGAAGGGACTTCCAACGCATTGAGAAGTTTTTCAGCCTCACTTTCGGCTTCCCAGCCACCAAGTTCAGCAAATTCAGTTTCAAGTTCAGAAGCCCTTATGCCGTCGGCTTCCGTAAAGTCGGATTTAGCGTATAAAGCATCCTTTTCATCACCGATTTGCATAAGTTTTTTATGACCGAACATAACCGTTCTGATAACCGTTTCATGGTCGTATGCGTTTTGGTTTTGCATTAAAACGGACATCCTTTCATTTTTATCCATAGTTACGTCGCCTTTATTAGGGTCGATTTCACCAGCCAAAACCTTTAAAAACGTAGACTTACCTGCGCCGTTTGCACCGATAATACCATAACAATTCCCTTTTGTAAATTTAAGGTTTACGTCTTCAAAAAGTTTTTTTGAACCAAACCATAATGCAACGTTATTTACTTGTAACATTTTATACTCCAACAATATTTAGTAGTCTATTGTTTAATTATACACTAAATATTTTATAATTGCAAGAATTTTTCAACTGTATTAAAAAACTCCCATAAGGGAGTTCTTTTAAATATTATTTATTCTAAATTTCAGTTTCGCCTTTTATAGCACTTACGAAATATTTGCCAGTCTCGCCTAAAAATTTAAGCATAGCGTCGGCAATCGGCTTTGGTTTACTTTCCCAAGCCCAAGTTTCAAAACAAATAGGACCGTCGTAGCCTATCGACTTAAAGCCTGCAAGCATAGGTCTATAATCCATCCTGCCAAAATAAGGCATAACGTGTATATCCTTAAACCCTCCGTAATTGTCGTGAATATGCGTGCATTTAATACGCTTGCCTAAAACGTTAATGAACTTTTCAATATCGGCATTAACTAAATTCATATGTCCGATATCAATGCAGTAGCCAAAATGTTCTTCCCCATCGCAAAGAGAGTTATAATAATCAATTTCCCTTGCAGTTTCAATAGGAAAACCTGTATGTCCCCTTAAATTAGTATTCTTATAACCCATAAACATATTTTCAAGG
>JAZNVV010000002.1:0-12315 GCA_045593005.1 Christensenellaceae bacterium
AAATTAGATAGACAAAAGAAATATAAAGACGTAAAAGACGTTGATTATCTTATTTTCGGCGATAGTTGGACGGGACGTTGGCTTTCCGACTCCGATAGATTTTACGGCGAAGATTTTAAAGGGCTTAACGCCATAAATATAGGTATAGGTGGTACGAAATTCGTCGACTGGGTGGACGACCTGGACTGGCTTGTTATTTGCCATAACCCAAAGAAAATTTTTATTAATTTAGGGTTTAACGACATACACAATGGTCAAAAACCATCCTACGTCTTTGAAGTATTCAAAAAAATGGTTGAAAAATTAAAAACGGCTTTACCGGACGTTAAAATTTACATAAGTGGTATAACTAATTGTAAAATTTTTGACGATTATTTTGAAAAAGAAACGGAACTTAACAATCTCATTAAAAATTACGCCGACAAAAGCGATTTTATTAAATATATCGACGTCAATAAACTCTTTCTAAAAGACGGCAAACGGATACCTAATATGGAAGACTATTGCATTGCAGATAGACAACACTTAAACGACAAGGGTTACGCTATTTGGGCGCCATACGTTACAGAATTTATCAAAAACAAATAACAGCAATAAAAAAGCACCTATTTTACAGGTGCTTTTTTACATTTTGGTAGGTGTTTTATACTAAACGGTATCGCGAAAGTTAACCATTTGCAAATTTTTTACAAGTGTATTTATTATACAATACACTTCCCTTTTTGACAGTTTCAAACTCTGTTGTTCCGTCAGAATAATCAAGTTTAAAAGTCGCCTTATTATAATCTTTTGCAGGAAATCGTGTAAGTGGATAAATTAGTTTTGTACGTATAAGTTTTTTACGCCTTAAAATCATTTTCTTCTCCTTTAACAAAAAACATTTCGCATATCGGTTTTATAGCAGTAAGCGCTAACACTCCTATTAAAATTAAGTATGCCATATTACCACTTAACCCCCACAACGCTTAAAGTTGCTAATACTATCACTATAAATACGAAAAACATAACTATACCTCCTTATTACACTTATACTATATCGCATTATATATGACAACTTCGGTCATGTATAAAAAATATTTTAAAATTTTATCAAAAAAAATAAGGATGACTGTTTGTCATCCTTTTAATTTTCATTTAATAAGGTCTGTAATAAGAATTATACACTTCCATAAGTTTATGTGGGCGATCGGTCATAATTCCATCAGCGCCTATTTTGATAAGTTCACGCATGTCGTCTTCTTTATCAATCGTCCAGTATTGAACGGCTATATTGTGCTTGTGCGCGCTTTTAACAAGCTTTACCGTTGATAAATCAAAACCGTATTCTTCCATAGGAATTTGAAGCACTGCTATTTTTGAAGAATAGAATAAATCAAGATTTAATAATTGTAATACGTAAAATCCTGCCGCCGACATCATACCTGGCGAGCACATAAAATTATCAGGAACTTCACCCTTTCTTATGCTTTTTTGGAATAATTTGAATACGTCATTATGAAAACTTGCAAACACTACTCTATCAAAAGCGTCATGCTTTTCAACTATTTTGACCATTTCCTTAAATGCTTTTTCACCAAGTTCACCATCTTGCTTGATTTCAGCATTAATAATATTGTTTGGAAATGCTAAAAGAAGTTCTTCAAAAGTAGTAACAAGATAAACGTCTTTATCTCTATTCGGTAACCCGTTTGGATAATCAGAAAGGTCGGACGGTTTAACCTGCTTGCCGTTATAATCGGTATAAAGTTTGAGTGGTGTGCCTTCAACAAGCACTTCGTCTTCCGTTTCGTTATAATATCCAAAGTTGACCGGATTGCCGTTATCGTTAGGATTATGGCAAAGGTCAGCGTAAGTCCACTCACTTATAGGACCGGTTACGTTGGTTGTTTTATCAAGCAAGACGTTGTGGCAAAGTATAGGAACTCCATCTTTCGTTATAGATACGTCCGTTTCCATTATAGCGTTTTCATCAACGCTGTATGCGTTATAAAAAGCCTCTAACGTATCGCCAGGAAATTCCTCTGCGCCACCACGGTGGGCTATAAGACGTGGAAGTGAATATTCCTGCTTTAAAAGCACGTTATCCCCTTTATAACTATCAAATCTTGGTAACGTAGCAATAATTATATACGTAACTAAAATACATAATAAAACTATCGCCGTTACACGTAAACGTTTAGCAGTTTTTTCTTTCATAATTTAACCTTTAATTATATTTATTTAAACATATTATACCAAATTATTGTTATAATTCAAAACGCTTTATTAAAAAATTTATATTTGCTGATAAAAAATAAAAAAGCGCTTTTAAAAAACGCTTTTAAATAGAAATTTACTACTAATTTTTGATTTAATGTGAAACTATATTTAACCCCACAACATTATTATTATACCACAAAATCATTAGAAAATCAATAGGGTTTTTAAAAATAAAATTTTTTAAATTTTTAAAAAAGGTATTGACAAATTATTAAACGTATTTTAAAATAAAGGTGAAGAAAGGAAATACCATAAAATCCTTTCAAGGGAGGTACTGACCGATGTACTAGGCGGTCTAATCTTAAAAATAAACTAATATAAGGAGTAAAAAATTATGTGCACTCCACCAGACAGTTTATAGTAAAAAATCTAAAAAAAAGGAGTACTACCAATGTGCTAATCAAACGGTATAGTCAAACTAATTGAGGAGGACGGACCGATGATTTGATAAAATCAAAATCATAAATTTGTGTTAGGACGCAGGAAAATGAAGGAGGTATAGACCAATCGCTCATCTAACTGCTTGCTTCAAAAAACCGTAGGCTAAAGTAAGTTCAAATTAAAATGAAAAATAAGTGATAAAAAGCCAATATAAGACGGTCAGGCAAAAGCAAGCCACAACTGAATACTTAAATATAGATTCAGGGCTGTTTGACCGCAGCTCTTTTTTAATTTAAAATATTAAACGCACCTAAATGGTGCGTTTTTAATTTAACGGTATTGCGAAGCTTGACCATTATTCAATATTTTTCCAATAACTATTTACATACGTATCTTTTAACAACACGTGAGGTTGTCCTGTCGATAATACGTTAGAGAACGTTGCAGTTTGCTTATCAAAATGGACGTCCGTACCTACGTACCAGTTCGAAACGACTTCAAAACTTACCGAACTTAAATTGATACAGTTTTTAAATGCGTTTGCACCGATATATTTTAGGCTTGCTGGTAGAGTTATGCTATAAAGTCTTTCACACCCGTGGAAAGCGTCATCATCAATTTTATTAAGTGTAGAACCAAAAGTTACTTCTCTTAATTTAGTGCAACCGTTAAATGCATTTTTACCTATAACCGTTATACCATTTTTAATGACAATCGTTTCGAGATTTGTTAGATTTGAAAACATAAACTGCGATATTTCGTTTATTCCACCAACTGTTAAATCTCTAAAAGTATCAACGCCGTAAAAAACTTGTTCGCCTATACTTGTTACACTATCAGGAATTATCATTCCCTTTAACTTTTTCGAATTCGCAAATGCATAATGCCCAATTTCATCCAAGTCGTTATTAAGATTGATATTTTCAGCATTTTCGTTATTCAAAAATGCCATATCTTCAATTTTATCAACACCGTTAGGAATAGTATAATTATTACTTTGTGCCAATGCAGGATACGATATAAGAGTATCCATTCCCTTATTAAACAACACCCCGTCTACCGACTTATAGTTAGAGTTGTTTTCAGATACGTCAATCCTAACGAGATTTGCTCCGGCAAATGCACAATAACCTATTTCCTTTACGTTTTCGGAAATATACACAGTTTCTATGCCCGATTGCATAAATGCCTTTTCACCTATTTTCTCGATGGAGTTAGGTATAACTACTTCTATCAATCCAGTATTTAGTTCATAAGTAGATTCACCTATTTCTTTTACCGGTTTGTTTTCATATTCAGACAAAATGATAAGTTTATTAAAATCTCCACTCTCAACGCCTGTTGCAATATAATAATCTCCGTCCCCACTTAAAGTATAAGTTGCATAACCTTCTACAATAGTTTTAACTGCACCACATTTGCAAACACCGTCGATAAACAGGTGTCTTTCTAAACCCGAAACAGCCTCTGTATGCGAGCAAGTCGATTTATACCAATGTGAAAAATTGTCGTAACTATAACTTGTTTCAAAAGAGTGCCCCGTTGCAGTTAAAGTAATTACACTTTCACTTCCACAAGAACAGCTCCCCCTTTTATACCCATCTTCCGTACAAGTTGGCAAAACCTGCTCCGTATAATTATATATATGTTGTAACGGCGATATTGAAGTCGTTTGCGTAGCCCCACATTCACATTCTTTTACAGTATACCCAAGCGTTTGACAAGTCGGATCTATAGAGGAAACTACAACGTTAAAATTGTGAGTATGTCTATCCTTATTAACCCTACAACTATCACATGCTGTGGTCGTACATAAAAGAACGGCAAGAACAAACGAAAAAAGCGCCTTTATCAGTTTTGTTTTCATATTAGCCCCGTTTCAATTATTTATATTATTTTATCATAATTTTTGGCGTACTGTCAATACCCATTTTTTATAAACTTACAATATTTTTTGGTTAATATTCACACAACCGTTGCCGTCAAACCTGACTATTTTATAAAAAATAAAATAAATATCCACTAGACTATCTGGTGGATTTAATTAAATAAAAAGGACTTCTCACGAAGTCCTTTATGATTTTATAAATAGTATAATAGCTTTGTATTGTTTTCATTAAACAATTCTTTTTGCAATCCACTTTCTTTGTTAAAACTTGGTATTCTACGTATAACCATAGATAAAATTAAAACTATTATTGAGCATATTGTACCTATGTTAAAAAAGTTAAATTTTCCGACCATAGAATATTTTAACGTATTAAACTCACTTGCAAAAATAGATATAAATAAACGAACATCATCTAGAAAAGATAAGAGGCCATCGCCGATAGTTGCGGGTCCTAAAATACTTGCACGGCCACCATTTGCATAAATATTACATATCGAATTAGTGTATTTATTTAGATGTTTTTTTGCCTTGTATCCCATGATGCAAGGTAACATAATTAATGAAAGTGCTGCAGCTGATGTAGCACCAATAAATAATGCACCTACAATTAATATATCGTTAAAGAATATTTTTTCGCCTTTAATATCGGTCATAAATAAATTGTCATTACGATACTTTATACATTCAATAACGTTTAAGTTTTCTTCAACGATAGGTACGGGTATACCGTCAACAGTAACGGTTTCAACTTGTTCTAACTCTTGAATACTCAATTTTGACATTTCTTCAAAAGTCATAGCACGATTAAAACTGATAAGTGGTAAAAAAAGCGAAACAATAGAAAGTATACATATAAGTATAGCGCATAGAATCTTTGCGTTGATTATTTTTTTCACCTTGTCCTCATACTTGCTAAAATCAGGTTGAGACGGTGGCGTTTCTTTTTCGCTAACGTTTGAGGTATTTATTGATACCTTTTGTTGAACTTCGCCACAATGTGGGCAAACCGAAGTTCCATCAAGAATAATTCTTTTGCATTTTTGACAAAACATCTTATTTTCTCCTTTGTTTTTTTATTATTATATATCAGTTTTCTGATATTGTCAAGAATAATATCAATTTTCTGATATTATTTTAATATGAAAACAAAAATTGCCGAGCGCATAAAAGAACTGCGTGATGAAAAGAAAATAAATCAATCTGACCTAGCAAAAGAAATCGGCGTAGCGCAAAGCGCCGTATCGCAGTGGGAGGCAGAAATTAACGAGCCAAAAGCAAGTTACATAATCCTACTCGCTTATTTTTTTGATGTTTCTACAGATTATCTTTTGGGTAAAGAAGATTGACTTTAACATTATAAATAAAAAATTTTCATTAAAAAGGACTTCAAACGAAGCCCTTTTTTAAGTTTAAACACCCTTTATTTTACTAAAAAATAATAAATAATATTAAATTTTGGTTAATATTCACACAACCGTTGCCACCAAAACTGACTATTTTATAAAAAATCACAATAAAAAGCCCGCAAGTGCGGGCTTTAATTATTAACTATTTAACAAATACTTTTTTAAGGTGAGCAAATCTTGGTAAACTGTTTTCAAGTGGTGCTTTTGCTTCGCCTTGAATAAGTGGAAGAGCATATTTAACGAATTCATCAGAAATATTTGTTCCATTATCCGTAATCCATTCAAGTGGAACAGTCTTTTCAGTATTAGCAGCAAGTTCAAGTGGTAATAACTTGTATTCAATTTCGTAATTTTCGCTATCCTTTCTTACGTAGCAAACCATCTTATCCGTTTCACCAGCGATAGCAGCACGAACGGCAGCCTTACCTGCTTCAAACGTTTCTTCAACATCAGTTGCAGACGCCAAGTGAGCGCCACATCTTTGCATAAGTGAAAGTTCGATACCACGCGTCTTATAGCCAGTCTTTTCCTTAATAATGTTAGCAAGCGTTGCTGCAACACCACCAAGTTGAGCGTGTCCAAAACTATCACGTGCGCCTTGAGAAACAAGTTCGCAAATAAACGTGCCTTCTTTATTCTTGATACCTTCTGAAACCACAGCGATACACTTGTTGCCGTTTTTAGCACAAACAGCCTTAACGTCTTCAACAAACTTGTCAACGTCAAAATCAACTTCTGGAAGATAAATAAGGTCAGCGCCTAAACCGTTTACTGATGCAAGTTTAGCAGCAGCAGTTAACCATCCAGCGTGTCTACCCATACATTCAATAACACAAACCATAGGTGTGTCGTAAACTTTTGCGTCAAGGTTGATTTCCATAACAGTTGTAGCAATATATCTTGCAGCAGACGCAAAACCTGGACAGTGATCAGTTCCGTAAAGGTCGTTGTCAATTGTCTTTGGCACACCGATTACGTTACAGTCATAACCAGACGTAGCAAGATACTTACTAATTTTGTTACATGTATCCATAGAATCGTTACCACCGTTATAGAAGAAGTAACGAACGTTGTATTTTTTGAAAACTTCTAAAATTCTCTTGTAATCGGTATCGTCAACAGATGCATCCTTTAACTTATATCTAACTGAACCCAAAGCAGAAGAAGGTGTATACTTTAAAAGTTCAAGTTCCTTCATGTCTTCCTTGCCCATATCGTAGAACTGTTCGTCAAGAACGCCACGAATACCGTGTGCTGCGCCGTAAACAGCAGTAATTTCAGGTGATTTTAAACCTTCAATAAATACGCCTGCCGCGCTGGCATTGATAACCGATGTAGGACCACCGGATTGTGCGAACATAAGTGCGCCCTTCAAATTTTTCATAATAATTCTCCTGTATGTCTAAATATTTTTTATTTTGAAAGAAGTTGTGCTATATTGTAAAGTTCTTCATTGAACTGTTTTTTAGCAGAAAATACTTGTTCAAAAGGTACTACGACAATCTTATTGTCTTTTATACCTATTGCGCTTGAAATTGAATTCTCATCCATAATAGATTCAACAGCCTTAACGCCCATACGTGTTGCTAAAACACGGTCTACCATTGAAGGTGAACCACCACGTTGAACGTGTCCTAAATGTGTTATTTTTATATTTACCCCAGCATGTTCGTTAAGATATGAAACTATTTCGTCCCTATTGCCAGCACCTTCGGCTAAAACGATCATATTAGACGTTTTACCACGAAGTTTACTTTTAACAAGCGACTTTGCAACGTAGTCAAGATTTAAAGACTTTTCTGGAATTAAAATGTATTCTGCGCCACCTGCAATACCTGAATACAAAGCAATGTCGCCACAACTTCTACCCATAACTTCAACAAGGCTAACACGGTCGTGTGACTGCATTGTATCGCGAAGATTATTCATTGCGTCAATAACGGTGTTTACTGCCGTATCAAAACCCAAAGTGTAGTCGGTATAAGCAAGGTCGTTATCAATAGTGCCAGGTATGCCCATACACTTAACACCAAAATTATCCGATAATTCCTTTGCCCCTCTAAAAGAGCCGTCGCCACCAACCACAATCAAGCCCTCAATTCCATACGCTTCAAGAGTATCAGCGGCCTTTTTTTGACCTTCACGCGTAGTAAATTCAGGACATCTAGCAGTTTTTAAAAACGTACCACCACGTTGTATTAAATCGGAAACGGTGCGTGTTTCCATCTCAAACAAATGCCCGTTAATTAGTCCATCAAAGCCACGTTCGATACCGTAAACGTTTAAGCCGTAGTATAAAGCCGTTCTAACAGCTGCGCGAACTGCAGCGTTCATACCAGGAGCGTCGCCACCACTAGTAAGTATTCCGATATTTTTCATTATAGCTCTCCTGAATTTATAATATTAAAAACATTTTATCAAATATCCAAGCAAATTTCAACGATTTTCACGACATATTTTTACATTTATGTAAACTTACTCAAAAGCCGTCGTTATTACTAAAAATTTTTCGTTAAAAACGGCAAGGTCAGCCTTGCCCGTTTTTTATTGTTTTTTCTTGAAAAAAACTATCTCGTTATCTTTTAGATAAACTTTTAATTCACTTAAAAGCCCACCACATTTTCTAATAGAAACGTTGGCGTTATACTTTTTGCCTTTAAGCGCCATTATTACAGGAATATTGCCGTTATAACTCATTAACACGTCTAAAATTTCGTCTACTTTTGAAGAAACTTCGTCCGGAATAATAAGTCCTAAATATTCTTGCTGTATAGGCTCGCTTGAAGAAGTTACGTCCTCTGTTGCCATCTTTTCAATTTTATCAACGTTGACGGTAACGTTATTGTCTTTTATGTGTATTCTACCAGTAATTTCTACAATTTCATCTTCAACGGCAAAGTTTTTTGAACTGTCGTAAATTCTACTAAATAACGTACACTCTATCTGTCCGTAAAGGTCTTCAACCGTGATAAAGCCCATCATATTGCCGTTTTTGGTCATTATTTTGTCAGTCGCTGTTATTATACCACCAAAGTGAACTCTATCACCTTCTTTTACTTCCTGATAAACTTTGTCGCCGTTTTCATTTTCTTCATAATAGTCTAAAAGTCGCGTGCTAAAAGTAAATCTTTCAAACTGGTTTTTGAAGTCTGATAAAGGATGCCCCGTAATATACACGCCAACGACTTCCTTTTCCTTTGAAAGTTTATATTTAGAGTTATATTCAGGTATACCCGTGTAATTTATTTTAACAAAATCATCTTCTTTTATAAGCGTGCCAAAAAGGCTTAATTGAGCGCTATTTTTTGACTTATTACGTTCAATTACCCTGTCTAAAAAGTCAGCGTAAACGGCTATAAGTTCTGCCCTTGAATGCCCAAACCTATCGAATGCTCCAGCGTAAATCATATTTTCAATCATACGCTTATTCATTCCAAAATCTGCGCAACGTGAAATAAAATCTTCAAACGAAGTAAACTCGCCGTTTTCTTTTCTTTCGCTAACAATATGCTCGATAACTGCAAGCCCTATATTTTTAAGTGATACAAGACCTATTCTTATGCCGTCGCCTTCCGTTTTATAATACGCGTCCGAAAGGTTGATGTCCGGCTGATAAACTGGTGTACCTATTGATTTTAAATAACGAAGATATTTAGCAATTTCTTCACTTTTATCAATACGGTTGTTTAAAATTGAAGTTAAAAACTGGTTAGGATAATACTTTTTAAGGTATGCCGTTTGGTAAGCAAGCACAGCGTACGCAGCGGCGTGCGACTTATTGAAGGCATATCGCGCGAAAGGTTTCATATTATCGTATACGCTAATTGCAACGTCTTTCGGAACGCCACGCTTTACAGCGCCTTCAACAGGTAAACCTGTGTTTTCGTTAATGCCACCGTTTACAAATATATCTTTTTGCGCTTCCATAACGTCGACTTTCTTTTTACCCATCGCCTTTCTAACGACGTCGGCGTGTCCTAGCGAAAACCCACCTAAACTTTGACAAATTTGCATAACTTGTTCTTGATATACTAAAATGCCGTAACTATTCTTTAATATCGGCTCTAAAAGTGGGTGGTCGTAAGTTATTTTGTCTGGGTTATGCTTGTTTTCGATATATTGTGGGATAGAATCCATCGGACCCGGTCGATAAAGCGAAATACCTGCGATAATATCTTCGAACGTGGACGGACGCAAGTCGCGCATAAACTTTTTCATGCCCGGACTTTCAAGTTGGAACACAGCATCCGTTTCGCCCGAACTGATAAGTTCGTAAGCCCCCGTGTCCTCATATCCTATTTCGTGGAAGTCTATATCTATATTAAAATCTTCTTTAACGTATTTGCAAGCAAGTTGTACGTCGGTCAATGTGCGAAGTCCCAAAAAGTCCATTTTGAGCATACCTAACGCTTCAACTTCAATCATATCAAACTGCGTCGTAATATCGTCGCCGTTACGTTGAAGTGGCACGTTTTCCATAATAGGCTTTTCGCAAATAACAACGCCTGCCGCATGCATAGAAGTATTACGTGGCAACCCTTCAACTTTGATTGCCATATCAATTATTTTATGCAAGGTCGGTTCGTTATTATATATTTCAATAAGTTCCGGAACGCCTACGTTAGTTCCGTCCTTGGTCAATTCAAGTCCTAGCGACTGACGTATGTTGGACTTTCCGTCCATAAGTTTTGTAATACGGTCGCTATCAGCATAAGGAAGTTTATAAACTCTTGCAACGTCCTTAATCGCGGCCTTTGATGCAAGCGTACCAAAGGTTACTATTTGCGCAACCCTTTCCGAACCGTATTTATTTCGAACGTATTCAACAACTTCACCACGACGCGCATCTGAAATATCCACGTCAAAGTCAGGCATGCTTACACGTTCTTTATTTAAAAATCTTTCAAAAATTAAGTTGTATTGTAAAGGTTCAACGTCGGTAATTCCAACACAATATGCAACGATACTGCCAACGCCCGAACCACGCCCTGCTCCTACTGGTATGTCTACACTACGAGCATAGTTTATAAAGTCCCAAACGATAAGATAATAATCGCAAAAGCCCATTGAACTTATTACGTCAAATTCATACTCAAATCTTTCACGTATTTCAGGCGTTATTACCTTATACCTACGTTTAAGCCCTTCTTCACCTAACTTTCTCAAATATTCTTTAGGCGTACTGCCGTCGTCAGGCACGTATTTAGGAATAAGCGCGTCGTCACGTATAGGCTCGCCTTTTTTTGTCAAAGGGAAAACTTCTTCCTCTACTTTATCAGCAATTTTAACGGTGTTTTCTATAGCCTCTGGCAAATATGAAAATAATTCCTTCATTTCCTCGGGCGATTTAAGATAACTCTCACTCGTTTCCATACGCAATCTATCAGGGTCGTCGAGGGTAGTTTTCATAGAAATACACATCACTACGTCCTGCATTTCAGCGTCGTCGCGTTCAAGATAATGCACGTCGTTAGTCGCAACCAAAGGTATGCCCGTTTCTTTTGAAAGTTTAACTAAAAGTGGGTTAATACGAAGTTGATCATCAAGTCCGTGGTTTTGAATTTCTAAATAAAAATCATCTTTGAAAATGGCGCGCAACTGTTCAGCCGTTTGCTTTGCCCCCTCATAATCGTTTTGCACAAGCCTTTTTGAAACTCTACCAGCAAGACAAGCCGAAAGACATATAAGCCCTTCGGAATGTTCGGCAAGCGTTTTATAATCTATACGTGGTTTATAGTGAAAACCGTCAACGTATGCTATCGAATCAAGTTTGATTAAGTTTTTATATCCCTTTTTATTTTTACACAAAAGTATAAGGTGGTCGTAATTTGGTTTACCCTGTTTTACGTGATAATCGTCGCAAAGATACATTTCGCAACCGATAATGTACTTAATACCTGCTTTTTTTGCTTCTTCGGCAAAGTAAAGAGTACCGAACATGTTTCCATGGTCGGTAATTGCGACGGTGTCCATACCCTTTGCCTTACACGCTTTGAAAAGTTTATCAATACGTGTAGCACCGTCTAATAGGCTATATTCCGTGTGTAAATGTAAGTGAACAAAATCTGACATATCTATCCGTTTTTCTTTTGATTTTCTTTATTAATTATAGGTTTTTATGATTTTTTATTGAAGTTCTTCAGCAATTTTATTTAACTTTCTTAACCTGTGGTTAAGACAACTTTTCGTTATATCTAATCTATCGGCAAGTTCGCTTAAAGTATCCTCTGGATATTTAAGTCGCATGTCAGCAACCGTTTGAAGTTCCGGCGAAAGCGTTTCAATACCGATCGTACTGTCAATAAGTAAAATTGCCTGCGCGTATTTTTCGTTTGCAATAATTGACTTTGAAACGTTTGCGACGTCGCAGTTACGCTT
>JAZNVV010000003.1:0-13498 GCA_045593005.1 Christensenellaceae bacterium
GATTATTGATACAAAAAACATTAAAGATAACTTATTTATTGATAAAATAATAAAAAGCAACACGGAGTATACTTATACCGTATTGCCTTATTATGAATATAAAGATAAAGTTTATTTTGGAAAGGAAAAAATAATTTCAACTATTAAAACTAATAAAATTATAATTCCTGACGAGTGGTTAGATTTTATTGAAGATATTTTTGATTAAATTTTAATAACTTCAATATTGCTAATTGCTTCAGCGATTAACCCTTCAACGTCAAGTTTTGATTCAGCATCTAATACTTTTTGTAAATTTGGCTTAATTGCTGGATATTTTGGTAAAAATACCGTACAACAATCTTCATATGGTAAAATTGACGTTTCGTACGTGCCTATTTTTTCAGAAATATCAATAATATCAATTTTGTCCATCATTATAAGTGGTCTTAAAACAGGCAAATTTTCTATAACAGAATTTGAAGAAGTTATACTTTCAATAGTTTGACTTGCAACTTGTCCTAAACTTTCGCCAGTAATTACGGCTTGTGCGCCTATTTTTTTAGATAATCTTTCTGCTATTCTCATCATAAAGCGACGCATCATAGTTATCATAAAAGATTCTGGACAGTTTTCGTGAATTGCCTCTTGAATTTTAGTAAATGAAACAACGTATAAGTTAATTTCGCCACCGTTATACTTTGAAATAATTTCAGCTAAATCAACAACTTTTTGTTTTGCGGCTTCCCCAGTATAAGGAAAACTTTGGAAATGTAAAGCGTCGATTTTCATACCTCTTTTAACGGTTAAATAAGCCGATACTGGACTATCAATACCACCTGATAACAATACAAGTCCCTTGCCTGCAGAGCCAACCGGCATACCACCCATACCCCTAATAGTTTCAGTATAAACAAAGGTTTTAGCGTCCTCATCTTCTCTAATGTCAATATTTACGCAAATATCAGGGTCTTTAATTTTAACCTTTAATTTTGGCGCGTATTTAGATAAAATTTCGCCCCCCACCATTGCTGAAAATTCCGTTGAAGGGATAGGAAATTTCTTTTCAGCACGATTTGTTACAACTTTAAAAGTACCTGAACAGTCTTCAACTAATTGCAAAGCAGTTTTAATTATATCTTCAGGTGTGCTTTTGCATACTGATGCAAGTGAAAAACTGTATATTCCAGCAATCTTTTTAAGCCTATCAATAATAATATCGTAATCAAATTCTGAAAAATTTTCAATCATATAACGGCTATGACAAAGGGTGAAAGTGTGCTCGATATCTTTTAATGACCTTTTAATGTTATCAACTAACATCCTTTCAAAATAGCCTCTGTTTTTACCTTTAAGATGTATTTCGGCAAATCTAATAATAATTGCTTTATTCATATTATTTATCCTAAAATATTTTTTAATTTTAATACTGTATCGTTTAATTTTTGTGCACAATATAGCGCTTCATCAAGCGTAGTTTCGGTTGAAAAACTTATTCTAATTACACCGTCTAAAATTACGTTATCATATCCACACGCCTCTATAACACGGCTAAAACGGTTTTTTGAAGAACAAGCCGAACCGTTTCCAACAATAATGCCTTCTTTTTCTAAAGCGTGCATAACAACTTCACCACGAACGCCTTTAGCGCTCACCGTTAAAATATACGGCGAAGAATTATCCCCTGAAATAACTTCAAACAAATCGCTATCAAGCGCTGAAATCATTTTATTTTTTACGCCTAAAATTTCGGCGTATTTTTCTTTTATGATGCTAAAATGTTCTTTTGAAGCGTATTCAAAAACCTTTATTCCAAATAAATTTTCAGTACCACTTCTAAAGCCGTTTTCTTGCCCACCACCGTAAATAAGTGGCGATACGTTTAACCCTTTTCGTTTAATTAACGCGCCTGTGCCTTTTAAGGCGTTTATTTTGTGCGCGCTTAATGAATAAAGGTCAATATCATTAGAAATTCTATAAGGTATTTTGCCATAAGCTTGAACGCCGTCGCTATGGAAAATAATGTTTTTATTTATTGACTTTATTTTTTTTGCAATTTTATTTATATCATTGATAGCGCCAGTTTCATTATTGACGTGTACGATAGAAACAAAAGTAACTTTATCGTTTGTTCTTATAAAATCGTATAATTTTTCTTCATTAACAGAGCCATCTTTGTTTAAGTCAATAAATTCAGTAGTTATTCCCCTATTTTTTAATTCATTAAAAGACTTAAATACTGCAGAGTGTTCCCCTTTAGACGTTACAAAAACGCCCCTTTTTACAGTACAAAAAATAGCTTGATTATCGGCTTCAGACCCACAAGAATTAAATATAACCTCGTGATTTAACGAACCTAAAGTTTGTAAAATATAATTTTTTGCTGATTTTATTTCTTTTGAAGCATTTATCCCTTCGTTATATAACGCAGACGGATTGTAAAACAAGTCTATATTAAACTTTTCAGCATCACGTAGTGCTGTTTTAGACGGCTTTGTCGTTGCAGCATTATCTAAATATATCATTTTTTGTAATCTTCCTCAATAATATCTTTGCTTGTGTGTTTTACAATTTGCACCATAAACTTTTCCGTGCATTGTAATAAATAAACAGCGTGTTCTTCCCCAGTTTTTGATGCTATATAGAAAGCCTTTTTATCTTCACCAACGTTTTCATTAATTGTAAAGTTATATTTTTTAATTCCGTTTGAAGTTAAAATTTTTTTATAAGTTTCGCTATCAGGGTTTCCTATTTTATAAATGCTTAAATAAGGTATTTTAGCGCCGTATGCTCTATTTGACCTATTCAATATTTTAGTAATAACAACCTTGTCCGAAGTTAAGGTGTAATCATATTCGGTTAAAGCCCTCTTTTTCTTCTTATTAAAGATAATCATAATAGTAATGCAGACAGAAAAATAAATTAATAAATAGATAATATTTACAATAAAAAGTGGGTGCGAACAACTTAAAACGTTATACTGACCATTTTCCATTTGTCCTGCAATAGGTGCGAATAGTATTCCTATAAATATTAAAGCAAACGCAGTATTTGAAATAATTGAATATATAAGACGCTTGCGATTGTGTTTTGTTAAGTCGGTATATTCAACCGATTCTTCAAAATATTCGTTCATAAAATCACCTTATTTTAACGTTACGATAGTTACGCCTGATTCCCCTTCTCCATATCTACCTATTCTAAATTCGTCAACGTTTTTGTTTGTTTTTAGGTATTCCCAAACACCTTTTTTAAGCCTTCCTGTTCCCGTTCCGTGAATAATTTTAATTTCATTGATGTTATTAACAATGGCTTGGTCAATAAATTTTTCAACCTCATCAACGCCTTCAATAACCGTTTTACCTAAAATATTAATTTCAGCCTTTGGCGCTGAACGTGTAACGTTTCTTGAAATTTTTGGTTTTTCCATAACGTTTTTCTTTCTGTTAAAAACGTCGGAAGTTTTAATAATTGCTTTTATATTGCCAAATAAAACTTCAATCGTGCCTTTTTTAACGTTAATGTCGTTTACGATTGCCTCATTATTAAAAGATTTAACGTAAACGGTATCTCCTACCGATAACTTTTTTATATCAACAACTTTTAATTCATATGGTGAAAGTGGAATTTCCGATTCTAAATACTTGCTATCAGCAAGTTTATTTTTTAACGTTCTTGCCTCAATAAGTCCACCTGTTTCAAGTTCAGCTAATTTATACATTTCTTCTAATTTTGAAATGATCGATTCAGCCTCCATCAACCTTTCAGAAACAATCTTTTTTACCTCTTGCTTTGCGGCAGATGTAATTTTATCCTTTTCAATCTTAACAGCCTCTTTTTCGGCAAGAATATTCTTTAATTCCTCATCTTTTATTGCCTTAATATTTTCTAATTCTTCTTGAAGTCTTTCAGCCTCTTGCCTTGTTTCTTCAGCCTTTTTTAAGATGTTTTCAAAAGAAACTTTATTTTCAGATAATAACGACGACGCCCTTTTAGCAATTTTATCAGATAAGCCCAACCTTTTTGAAATTTCAATAGCGTTGGAACTACCTGGGATACCTATGTTAAGTTTATATACAGGGCGCAATGTTTTAATATCAAAATCCATAGACGCATTTTCAATACGATTTTCGCTCATAGCGTATTCTTTTAAGCGTGAGTAGTGCGTCGTAATAATGCCATAAGCGCCACTATCGAGCAATTCTTCAATAATTGCTAATGCTAAAGCGCTACCCTCTTCAGGGTCGGTGCCTGCGCCTAATTCATCAAGTAAAACAAGTGGTTTTGACTGTAAATTATTGCAAAAATCAATAATATTTTTCATATGTGAAGAAAAGGTTGATAAACTTTGTTCAATACTTTGTTCATCACCGATATCACAAAAAATATCGCTAAAAACAGATAATTCACTTTCCTCTTCACACGGGACGAAAATCCCACTCATCATCATTAACGTGAATAACCCGACAAGTTTAAGCGTAACAGTTTTACCACCCGTATTTGGACCTGTAACAAGTAATAAATTATAATCTTTACCAAGTCTGACGGTAACCGGAATAACTTTTTGAGTGTCAATAAGAGGATGCCTTGCACGCCTTAAATCAATAATACCCTTATCGTTTATCTTTGGACAAGTAGATTTTGTATAAAAAGCGTAAGTCGCCTTGGCATATGAAATATCTATATCGGTTAAAATTTCGCTATTATATTTTAGCGACTTTGAAATTCCTGCAACTTTAGTAGAAAGTTCTTGTAAAATGCGATAAATTTCGTTACTTTCTTCAATCAAAGCAGTTTTTAATTCGTTATTATATTCAATGACCTGTTCTGGCTCGATAAATACCGTTGACCCTGATGAGGACTGGTCGTGTACAAAACCCTTAACCATACCCTTGTATTCACTTTTTACGGGGATAACGTATCTATTCATACGCATTGTTACGACGTTATCTTGCAAATACTTATTTGAACCACGAATATAAGAATTCAATTTATCACGTATTTTAGCGTTTAGATTGCGAATATTTTTTCTTATAGACGCTAATTTTGGCGACGCAGAATCAGCCATGGTGTCTTCGGAAACAATTTTAGAGGTAATTTCCTTTTCAAACTGCAAAAATTCAAATAAGCCACTTGCTAAATCACTTAAAAAAACAATTTCACTATCGTTTATCGTTAAAAAATTGTTTTTTACGATACGCGCTGATTGAAGGTTAGATGCAACTTCAAGCAACTCACCCATATTAAGCGTAGCACCTTTTTCTGCGCGCGAAAGGCTGTCGCGTATACTTGCAAAATAAGGTACGTTTGTTGCATTATGCGTAAATAATAATTTATAAGCCTCAACCGTTTTTGTTAAGTTATGCCTAACGTCTTTAATATCAGTATCTGGCCTTAAATTTAATATTAAATTTTTTGAATCGTCTAAAACAGCGTATTTTGAAATTGATTGAAGTATTTTTTCAAATTCAAGCGCTTTAATAGATTTTTCAGATATCATAGTACACCAAATATAATTATTTATATTATTATATTATATTTTAAAGATTTTGCAAAGAAAAAACGGAAGAATTCTTCCGTTTTTTTATTATCTTAATTCAGCGTTAACTTTTTCACGAAGATTTTTCAATATATTTTGAACAGCTAAATCAATTTCTTCAATACCAAGTGTTTTGTCCATAGCATTAAATAATAAGTTAAATGCAAGGCTCTTCTTCCCTAAACCAATTTGGTCGCCTTTATATATGTCGAAAAGTTTAACGGTTTCAAGATATTCGCCTGCACTTTCTTTAATCGCCTCAATAATGCTTTCACATGAAATTTTTTCGTCAACGATTACTGCTAAATCTCTTTCAATACTTGGGAATTTTGAAATAGGTTTAAATACCACTTTATCATTAAATGATTTACATAATAAATCATATTTAATTTCACCAACGTAAACCTTTTTATCAATATCAAGTTTATCGGCAATTTGTGGCAATAATTCGCCAAAGAAACCTACGTTTATACCGTTCACGTAAACGAAAGCGCTACGCGTTGGGTGCATACAAGTCTTGTCGCAAACAACGTATTTAACGGTAGCATCAGGTGCAAAATTAGAAATTAAATCTTCAACAACGCCTTTAATTGTGAAAAAGTCTTCTTCCGGTCCAAACATACCTATTGAAACGGTATTGTCTTCAGATGGAAGTTCTGTTAATGGCAATGATTTTGGATGATATACTTTTGCAAATTCAAAAAGTCTACCCTCCATATTTTTTCTCTTAATATTACCAGCAACTATCCTACACATTGATGGAAGTAAAGACGTTCTCATAACGGATAAATCTTCGCCAAGTGGGTTCATAATTTTAATAAACTTATATTCATCACTATTTTTGTCAAAGCCAAATAAATCGTATTCTTTTTCTGAAACAAAAGAGTAAGTTATAATTTCATTAAAACCATAGCCCGTTAAAAGCGTCTTAAAATTAGCGATTTTTTGTTGTTCACTATTAAGACCACCCATTGTAATTTTAGCCGTTTTAAGCATTGTTGGCTGAATATGTTCATAACCATATTCTCTAATAACTTCTTCGGCTAAATCAGGATAATCTTCAATATCGTCACGGTATAAAGGTGCTGTAACGGTTATATCATCACCGTTCGTTTCAACGACAAAGTTTAATCTTTCTAACACGTCTACAATTACGTCAGTCGGTACGGTAATGCCTAAAACAGCATTTATTTTATTTATTGAAGTCTTAATAACTTTGTTTTCAACCTTTTCAAATAAAAGGTCATAATTATCTTCGGCAATTTCACCTATATTTAATTCATAAACTAGGTGGAGCGCTCTTTTTAAGCCCATTTCAGCTGAATTTGCGTCGATACCTTTTTCATATCTTGACGACGAATCTGACCTTTGCCCTAACTGACGTGAGGACTTCCTGATATTATCACGTGCAAATTTTGCACATTCAAAGATAACGTCTTTAGTCGTTTGTTTAATTTCGCTATTTAATCCACCCATAATACCTGCAAGCGCCACAGGTTTATTTGCATCACAAATAACTAAATTATTGTTATTAAGCGTAAATTCTTTTTCGTCTAAAGTAACAATCTTTTCGCCCTCATTTGCACGTCTGACGTTAATTTCGTTACCATTTAAGTCAGATAAGTCAAATGCGTGCATAGGTTGGCCCATTTCTAATAAAACGTAGTTAGTAACGTCAACCATATTGTTGATGGATCTTAAACCTGCTGAAAACAATCTCTTTTTTAGCCATAAAGGAGATTCGCCAAGTTTAATATTTTTTACGTAATGCGCCATATATCTTGGACACAAATCAGGTGCTGAATTTGATACTTTAATCGTTTCTTTAGTAGATAAACCTTTTGTTGCAACAAAATCATAAGATGGTTCTTTAATCTTTTTACCCAAAACGGCTGCAACTTCTCTTGCAATACCTAAAATTGAGTGGCAATCAGGTCTATTTGCTGTTACGTTAATATCAAAAATAACGTCTTCAATACCTAAAACCTCCTTTATTTCAGCGCCCAAAGGATAGTCTTCTTTTAATATAAGAATTCCGTGAACACTTGCGCCCGGATAAAAATCGTCCGTAATACCAAGTTCTTCACCCGAACAGAACATACCTTGCGACGGCAAACCACGGAGTTGTCCGTTATAAATATGTTCACCATTAAAAAGAGTAGAATTATCTAATGCAACAGGAACGATAGCGCCTTCAAAAATATTCGTCGCTGCTGTAATAATTTGTAATTGACCGTATTTACCAGCATCAACTTGCGTTACAGTAAGTTTATCTGCATTAGGATGTTTTTCACACTTTAAAATTTTACAAACTACTATTTTATTAATATTTTTACCAAAATTTATAGTTTCTTCAACTTCCAACCCACACGAAAACAACTTCTTTTCAAGTTCACTTGCTGGAATATCTATATCTACGTATTCTTTTAACCACGATAAAGGTGCTTTCATAATTATCTCCTATTGAACTGTTTTAAGAACTTGACGTTGTTTTCAAATAAAGTTCTTATATCAGTAATGCCGTATTTAATCATAGCGACTCTTTCAATTCCCAAACCAAATGCTAATCCGGAATATTCGTTAGAGTCAATCCCACAGTTTTCAAGTACCTTTTTATTTACTACCCCTGCACCCAAAATTTCTATCCAACCAGTTCCTTTACAAAGGCTACAACCTTTGCCGTGACATTTTGAACAGGTTACGTCAACTTCAACGCTTGGTTCGGTAAACGGAAAGTATGAAGGACGTAAACGCGTAGTTGTATCCTTATCAAATACAATTTTTACAAATTCGTTTAATAAACCTTGAAGATCACAAAGAGAAATGCCTTTATCAACTACTAACCCTTCGCATTGATGGAACATAGGCGAATGTGATGCGTCGTCATCAGAACGATACACTCTACCAGGGCTTAAAATTTTGATAGGTGGTTGTTTCTTTTCCATTACACGCACCTGACCGGTAGAAGTTTGAGACCTTAAAACTATATCTTCATCAATATAAAAGGTATCTTGCATATCACGTGCAGGATGATCCTTTGGTATATTTAACGCTTGGAAACAGTAATAGTCTGTTTCAATTTCAGGTCCTTCAAAAATTTCAAAACCCATACCACTAAATGCGTTTATAATTTCATTTTTAACAATATTTAACGGATGAAGATTACCCGTTGTAGGTTTTTTACCAGGTAAAGTAATATCAATCGCCTCTTTTTCGAACTGCTGTTTAAGCTCCTGCTCTTTAAGTTCCTGCTCTCTTTTTGTAAACATTTCGTCAACGTCTTGTTTTAAGGCATTAACAAGTTTACCAAATGACGACCTTTCTTCAGGCGCGATATCCTTCATCATCTTCATAAGCCCTGTGATTTCACCCGACTTACCTAAAAACGACGCTTTTTGTTCGAGAAGTTCACGTCTTGATTTAACCGTGTTAAGTATTGAAATTGCTTTTTGTTTTAAAGCTTCAAACTTTTCGTTCATATGTTCCTCCAAAATTTAATAAAAATAAAAACACACCCTAAAAATTAGGGCGTGTTGAAACGCTGTACCACCTAAATTCGCTTAAAATAAGCCTTATTACGCTATAACGGGCTAACCGTCGCAGTCTACTTGCAAACGCTTTCGGTGCGCAACTCCAAAGTGAATAACGTTTGATTATACGAATTATCTTTCAGCCTATGGATAATACTCTCTAAACGTATAATTTATAAACGTCTGTCTTTATCATAGTTTTTACACCGTTTATTATAGTTTTTTTATTCAATAAAGTCAACAAAATAACCTTATTTATTAAAAAATTAAGATAATTAATTACTATTTCCCAAAAAAACGTCTGGAATTTTGCCAACAATAAGGCTTTCAGATAATAATATTTCGGAAGTAGTTATTTTTTGCCTTTTATGGTTAGGAATCAATATATCTACGTATACGTTAACGTTTAAATATAATTTATGTAACGTTTGATTAATTCCTTTACCGGTAAAATCTGATTTAAATGTACATACTATATTTTCAACCGACGCAATGTTTACGTGAACGCTTTTACCCATGCCCGTTAAAAAAGAAATACCTGTAAACGTTCCCATAGGTATAGGCACTCCGTCGGATAATATCTTGCTTAAATTTTCTTTTGCTATTTTTGAGACTGTTCTATTAATTTTATTAGACTTTACCGTGTCAATTTCTAAATAATTTATATCACCGTTAGCGTTTCTCTCAATTTTTAATAAATTTTCATAGTCGTCTAAATATAGAGTTGAAATTACTGCATCATTTACGGCAATTACTGATAATTCTGTTATAACTTCTTCACATTGATCGGCTAAATTTTTTGTTACAATCAAATCATAATACAAATAAATTCCACCTAGAATTAAAATAAGTAGCGCAAAAACAAACAATCTTTTCCTTTTTTTAATTTTTTTTCTACTCTTTTTTTTCTTAATATACCAAATATTTTCATCAACACATTCTATCATATATTTTTATATGAAAAAAATTGTCGAATTATAACGCATATTTAATTCTTTTTACTCTTCGGAGAGAAAATTACTGCAAAAATATATCCGAAAACAATGGCGGCAGTTATTCCCATAGCGGCAGACGTTATACCACCAGTAATAGCTTTAAATAAACTTTCTTTTGCGCCCTTTATTGCTCCTTGTGCTAATAAATATCCAAAGCCTGAAATAGGTACGGTTGCTCCTGCGCCTGCAAAATCAACTATATATTGATAAACTCCTATTGCTTGTAAAAATACGCCTGCTAATAAAAAATATACTAATATTTTACCAGCAGTTAATTTTGTCAAATTTATTAACAGTTGTGCAACTGTACAAATTGCCCCACCGACAACAAACGCTTTGACAAATTGCATAATTATGTCTAACATAATAAGTCTTAATTCTCCTTTATTTTACTTATTGTTTTTTGTTTTCAATAACAACGGCGTGCGATATGCAAGGTATGGACTCTCCCTGTTGTGTAGATACGGTTGATAATAATGCCCCAGTTGCTAAAAACAGCATCTTTTTATATTCGCCTTTTTTAAGTTTTTCAATAAAATAAGAGTTAAAAACTATGGCGCTACAACCTGCCCCACTTCCGCCTTGAAATTCATCTTCACAAATATTAAAAATCATTTCACCACAATCTACGTGGTTATTTATAGGTCTGCCTTTTTCCCACATTAAATCTTTTAATAACTTTGAACCTAAAACACCTAAATCACCCGAAATAATAACGTCGTAATCATCCGGCTCGGTATTTGTGTTTTCAAAATGTTTTATTAAAGTATTTGCGCACGCAGGAGCCATTGCAGCACCCATATTGTTTGCGTCAGTTACGCCATAATCTATAACTTGCCCAAACGTTGCACACGTTAAATATGGTGCGTCAATGTCTTTATTTGATAAAATCAAGGCCCCAGCCCCAGTAACCGTCCATTGAGCTTGTGGTGGACGAGTACATCCCAGTTCAAGTGGATATCTGTATTGCCTTTCTGCCGAGGCAAAATGACTACCTGTGGCGCAAACTACGTTATCCATATATCCACCGTCTATTAATAATCCACCTATTGCAATGCTTTCCGACATTGTCGAACAAGCCGAATAAACGCCGATATATGGTATATCGTAATCTCTTGCCGCGTATGATGAAGATATTATCTGGTTTAATAAATCGCCAGCGATAATTGCGTTTATTTCGTCATTTTTTAAGCTTGCTTTTTTGATAACTTCACCGATAACGCAAGAAAGCATTTTACACTCGGCTTTTTCAAACGTTTCTTCATTAAACTTATCGTCATTTAGCTTTTTGTCAATAAAATCACTCATAGGTCCAGTCGATTCTTTTGGGCCACCTATGGTGTAGGTTGCTATTAATTTAGGTTTATTTTTAAAAAATACTGTTTCTCTTCCCATTTAAACCACCAAATAATAAACAAAATAACTTAAACCAACAAGTACGCTAGATGCAATTCCAAAAACAATAATAGGACCGGCAATTACAAACATTTTAGCAGCAAGACCATAAATATAACCTTCCGAACGGAATTCCATTGCAGGTGAAACTACTGAATTTGCAAAGCCTGTTATAGGAACGATTGATCCACCACCTGCATACTTGCCTATTCTGTCGTAAACGCCTAGCGCCGTTAGTAATCCACCTAAAAAAATCATTGTCATAGAAACGTACGACGATAATTCGTCGCCAGTTAGCCCGAGTAGATTTTCATAGCCAAGTCTTAACGCTTGGCCGACACAACAAATTACGCCCCCAACCCAAAAGGCATGGAATAATTTTTCCCATTCGTGTGTTTTAGGCGTAACGTTATGAACGTGCTCTAAATAATTTTTATTCGTATTATTATTTGCCATTTTTTTCTTCACTCCTTATTTTTGTCGGAAATACACTCTCTTTTTCGTCAATATTTTTCATATGTTCAAAATCAATATTTTTTCTCATACGAATATTATTACTCATTTTTTATTTAAAATACAAAAGTGTCCAAATAAAATTATGGACACTTGCTTTCGAATTTTTTTCTTAGTTTTAATATGATTTTATTTTCAAGACGTGAAACCTGAACTTGTGATATACCAAGTGATTTTGCAATTTCACTTTGCGTTTTAGCTCTATAATACCTTAAATATATAATTTTTTTATCTCTTTCCTCAAGTTCTTTTATTTCTTCGTTTAACTGTATTTTTAATAAATTTTCGTCGTCGTCATAATTATCCGACAATTTTTCACACAATTCTATACCTTCTTCATCTCCATCAACTCTATCATAAATAGAAACAGGCATTTTTGCCGAATCAAGCGCAATAACAACTTCGGCAGGCTGAATATTAAAGTTTTCAGCAATATGCTCTACGGACGGACTTTCGCCGTTTAATAATAAATACTCATCAATAAATTTGTTTATTTTAGATGCTAAAATTTTTATACTTCTTGAAACTTTTATAGCGCCGTTATCACGAATATATCTTTTTATTTCGCCCACAATCATAGGAACGGCGTAGGTAGAAAATTTTACCCCAAAACTATTATCAAAATTATTTATTGCTTTGATAAAGCCTAGCGACGCTATTTGAAACAAATCGTCGTATTCAATACCCTTTCCTTTAAAACGTCTGATAATACTTTTTATTAATGCAGTATTATTTAAAAATAATCTCTCTTTTGCAAGATTATCTCCTTGTTTAGCCAAAGAAATATCAATAATTATATTATCTTCGTTTACCATATATTACGTACCGATTACCTTGCACATATATACTTCAGTTCCTTCGCCGAGCTTTGAAACAACGTTAAACTCGTCCATAAAACTTTTTATTATGGTAAAACCCATACCCGACCTTTCATCCTCTTTTGAAGTTGTATAAAAAGGTTCAAGCGCAAGATTAATATTTTCGATACCTACTCCTTTATCAATAATTTTAATATGTAAACGATTTCCATCTATCCAGCCGTGCATTTCAATATCACCAACAACGTTTTTATATGCGTGCACAATACAATTTGTAATTGCCTCACTTACGGCAGTTTTAACGTCGGTTATTTCTGAAATACTTGGATTAAGCCTTAAAGCAAAGCAAGATATAACGTTTCTTGCAAACGATTCGTTTATTGATAAAGATTTTAAAGTTAACTTAAATGAATTATTTTCCATATATCACCTTATATTTTCTTCATTAATCTGTATATACCTGAAAGTTCTAATATTTTGTCAATATTAGGTGTTATTCCAGTAATATAAACGTCTATTTTATAATTGTTTAATAATTTATATCGCCCTAAAAACATACCTATTCCCGTACTATCCATAAAAGAAACGGCTGATAAGTCAAAGGTAAACTTGCTCACGTCGCAATTATTTTGTATAATTTCATCAAGCCGACTTCTAATATTTTTTGCAGAATATTCATCAATCTCACCGTATAGATATACTATTATGTTATTAGATAGTTTTTTGTAT
>JAZNVV010000004.1:0-6163 GCA_045593005.1 Christensenellaceae bacterium
CATAAACATACAGTGTTTGTAAATCTCATATGTTTGTAAAATATCGTTCTTGTGAGTTAATTCTATTAGGTTCATTGCACGCACCTACAAATTCTTATTCGAACTGTTTATAGTGTAAAATTTAGACCGCAATTCGTGAGAACTGCGGTCTTATTTGGCGGAGAGAGAGGGATTCGAACCCTCGTGCGCGTGAGCGCAAACTGATTTCGAGTCAGCCCCGTTATGACCTCTTCGATACCTCTCCGTGTGTTAAATATTGTTAAGTGTTAAACTTACAGCGTGTTTATTTTAACATAGTTAATAATAAAAATCAAGTTAAACGCATTACTTTTTATATTGCTTTTAAAAAACTAAAACAAAGATATAAAATAAAAACGTTGGAGTATTTCATCCAACGTTTTTAACGTAATTATTCAGAAACAGTTGCTGTGTTTTCTGTAGTTAAGTCGTCGTTCCAGCAATCAAGATTATTTAGTCCGATATCTTTTGCCTTAAACACAGGGTCTTTACCTGCTTTCTTTTGTTTGACGTAATCCTCAATAGCTTTAAATGCATATTTAGCTAAATAAGCGATAACTGGAATATTGATTAAAGCCATAAGTCCCATTGTAATATCAGCAAGTCCCCAAACGATATCAGCCGAAAGAACAGCACCCATCAAAACTAAAAGAGAGCAAACTATTTGATAAATGCGCTTAAATAGGTTAGAAGGTTCTTTCCCTAACAAGTGATAAACTGCTTGGTCAACGTAGTAAAGGTTGCCGATAAGCGTTGTGAAGGCAAACAATACCATAGCGCAAGTAATAAATACAGGACCAAAACCACCTAAAGTGCTTGAAAGGGCAGCCTGAATATAAAGCGCTTGAGTATCATAAGCAGAAGGATCAACGCCCGAAACCATACACATAAATGCCGTTGCAGAACAAATAACGATTGTATCAATAAATACAGATAACGTTTGAACAAGACCTTGTTTAACCGGGTGAGAAACGTCAGCAGTAGCAGCGGCGTTTGGTGCAGAACCGATACCTGCTTCGTTACTGTATAAACCTCTCTTAATACCAAGCATTACGCAAGAACCTAAAAAGCCACCAAAAATTGCGTGGAAATCAAATGCTCCAACAAAAATTTCTTTAAATACCCAAGGAAGAGCAGTAATGTTAGCAAAAATCATTATAAGCGCAACGATAACGTAAGCAACGCCCATAAAAGGAACTAATAAACTTGCAATTTTAACGATACGCTTTCCACCACCAAGTAAGCAAAAACATACTAATCCTGCAATAATAAAACCGATAATTAAAGGAATAAAATTAAAGTCGCCAACCGTAAGCTTGTCATAAAAACCATAAACTTGGAAAGTAGATTGAAGGTTATAAGATGCAAGCATATTAAAGCCAACGGCGTACGTTAAAATAAGACATACCGAGAAGGTAATTGCAAGCCACTTCCACTTCAAACCCTTTTCTATGTAGTAAGCAGGACCACCGACGTAGCCATCTTTTGTTTTCTTTTTATAAATCTGGGCAAGAGTGCTTTCAATAAATGCAGATGCGCCACCGATAAGTGCGATAACCCACATCCAAAATACAGAGCCAAAGCCACCGGCCATAATAGCGGCTGCAACACCGATAATATTACCCGTGCCAACTCTTGATGCTGTTGAAACCATAAGCGCTTGGAAGGAAGAAACTTTACTTCCGTCCTTTGGCTTTTCAGTTACAGATCTAATTTGTTCACCTAAAAGACGGAACTGTACGCCTTTAGAGCGTATAGTAAAATAAACACCACCAACGATTAACAAAATAATTAGAACGTAACTATATAGAGCGTCGTTAATCCAATTAATTACATTTTCCATATATAGATCTCCTAAAAAAATTTATTTTATTATAACATAAATGTAAAGTAAAATCAATAGGCGTGTATTTTTTAATGTGTTAATAAATTATTTTACTATTTTATTACCATCAAAAAATAAAACGCCATACCCAACGCCCTCTAAATTTCCATCTAAATAATATTTTTTCATTGAGCGTTGCAAAGACGTGTTTTCAGGTAAATGGTCAATTTTGCCATTGTAAGGTACGTTGAAAATGCGCCACGAGTTATGAAAATCCACATAGGTATTAAAGTCGATAATAGTAAATAACTCTATAAACTTTGAAATATTGCCGTGTGGAGAGAAAAGTTTTTTAAATGCAGGAAATAATAGCCAAGAGTTGCAAACAAAGGGCATAATATCGCCTTTATGGTCAGTTTTGTAAAATTGATACGCTAATTTTAATGAAGTCATTACGTCGTCAATAAAAAGTGGGCCACTAGACGGAATATGTAATTTGTATACGGTATCTCCTTTTTTTAAATGCTTAAATTCATCATATTCAAAATTAACTTTTTCTACTTGAAGTCTATAAAACATAAATCTTTCAAGCAAGAAAAATCTTCTAAACCAACGTTCTGCAAAAGTTCCCACAACCCCGTAAACTTTTTTGCATTCATTATTTTTAAATGAAAAATCTCTCATTGTATCAATAAATAATGAATATGTAAGACCTTTTTTGATATATTCATCTTTTGTTATATAAGCCTGTTGTAAAAGCAATGAAAGATAAACTGTGTACGGATGTAATTTAGTTTTTTTACTTAAATCATTTGTTATAAAATACCAAGCTTGCATTTGGTCAGACATATAGTAGCATAAGGCATTTTTAACGTCGTCAGTATATTTATTTAGTCTATTTTGTGCGTCAATTATTATCTCTACGTCCTCACTAATAAACCTTAACTTAAAAAGAAAATTTTTCATTTAAATTTAACCATACGTTTTTTGAATATTATACCATATATAGTGACGATAATCAATAATAATAAAAGAGGGGGCTTAAATAGCCTTTGATACAAATTAAACTGTAATAACATTTTTTTATTGTCAATCGCTATTTAGTTTGATATAATATTGTCAGGAGAAAGATAATGTTTAATTTTTTCGTTAAAAATAGTAATAGGATAGACAATTTATATTATATTGACGGGGACGATTTTAATCACGTTAAAAACGTTTTAAGAATGAAGATAGGCGATACTTTATTAGTTAGTGAAGGTGGTAAAAGTTCTCTTTGTATGATAGAAGAATTTGTTGAAAATAAAGTTGTTGTAAAAATACTTAAAGAAGATTATCAAGATACCAACTTGCCGATTGAAATTTATCTATTTCAAGGCTTGCCAAAAGCTGATAAGTTTGAATTGATTATTCAAAAGGCAGTTGAATTAGGCGCTCATAAAATTATTCCTGTAGAAATGAGCCGTTCTGTCGTAAAAATTGAGGATAAAAAGAAATCTAGTAAAGTAGAACGTTGGCAGGCGATAGCAGAGGCTGCTGCCAAACAATCAAAATGTAGTTCCGTTCCAAAAATAGGCGACGTAACACCGTTTAAGATAGCAGTCAAACAGGCTAGTGAACTTGACGTTATATTAGTTCCGTATGAGTGCCAAGACGGCATGACTTCTACTATTAACGCACTAAAAGAGGTCAAATGTGGGCAAAAAGTTGGAATATTTATCGGGCCTGAAGGTGGTTTTGACGATAACGAAATTGCTACGCTTGTCGAGTTTGGTGGAAAAACAATTTCTTTAGGTAAGCGAATTTTAAGAACGGAAACGGCTGCAATAGCGTCTATAACAATGCTTATGCTTTATGCTGAAGTAAATTTTGGGGAAAAATAATGGTAGAACTTCCTATTGAATACCAAAACAGGATGAAAAAAATCCTAGGCGATAGTTACTCTGACTATATAAAAGAGCTTGAAAATTCACCCGTGAAAGCCTTTCGCGTCAATACTGAAAAAATATCCATTGAAGATTTTATTAAAATCAATCCGTTTGGAAACGTTCCCGTACCATACGCAGATAATTCGTTTTATCTTGATTATGATGGGGTGGGAAATCATCCATACCACCATGCAGGTATGATTTACGTGCAAGAACCTGGTGCAATGATACCTGCCGAATGTGTTGAAGTAAAAAGCGACTGGAAGATTTTAGATATGTGCGCGGCACCCGGTGGAAAAAGCACTCAACTTAAAAGCAAATTAGGTAGCGACGGTGTGCTTGTTTCAAACGAGATTATATCTTCACGCTGTAAAATTTTAACGGGCAACGTTGAAAGATTAGGGTTAAAAAATGTAGTTACGACTTGCCTTGATAGCGATAAAATTGCTAAAAATTTTCCAAAGACGTTCGACCTTGTAATGGTGGATGCCCCTTGCTCTGGGGAGGGTATGTTTAGAAAGGAAGCCGTAGCCATTAATGAGTGGAGTGTAGAAAACGTCTTAAATTGTGCAAAAAGGCAGAAAATGATTTTATCTAATGCATCAAAATGTGTAAAAAACGGAGGATATATCATTTATGCGACGTGCACCTTTTCACTTGAAGAAAATGAAATGGTCATTGATGATTTTTTAACTAACAATCCAGATTTTGTAATAGTAGACGTTCCTAAAAAAATAAAAAAACACACTTTAAGTGGCATAAATTTTGACGGGGCAAAGTGTGATAAATTAAATTATTCTAGACGGTTTTACCCACATTTATCATGTGGGGAAGGTCAATTTGTTGCCGTATTAAAAAACGTTTTAGATGGCGACAATTTATCTGACAAAAAACCTAGCGTGGTCAAGATTGACAATACCGTTGCCACCTTTTTGCGTGACACGCTTAAAGATTTTGACATAAAAAACGTTAAGTATTATAATGGCAATCCTGTAATATATAACGATAAAATACATATCAAAGACGGGCTAGCTTTTTCTTGTGGTGTTACTATAGGTGAAGTTAAGAAAAATTATCTTTTACCACACCATCAATTTTTTATGGCAATGGGCGATAGGTTTATCAATAAAATAGAACTTGATAAAAATAGCGAGCAATTAAAAAGTTATCTTCACGGGGAAGAATTTTTAGTTGATATTAAAAACGGTTACGCCGTTGTTATGGTTGACGGATGCACCGTGGGTGGTGTTAAGATTGTTTCTGGCGTTGCAAAAAATCACTACCCAAAAGGATTAAGGACACTTAAAAAAATATAATTAAAAAAGCACACTTACATTTATGAGAGTGTGCTTTTTTAATTACTTTAATTATTTAATAAAATTTTCATATATGTATTTTGCAATATGTTCTTCATTAGAACATATTATTTTTTTTGCAACTTTTTTAAGACTTTCACTAGCGTTTTTAACGGCAAGGCTTAAGCCTGCAGTAAGCGTCATAGGAATATCGTTGCCACTATCGCCAACGCTTATAGTTTGACTTATAGGTACGTTTAGCATATTAGCAAGTTTTATCAAAGCGTTTCCTTTTCCTGCGTGATTGCTTATAATTTCACAGTTAAGGTCAGAGCCTTCAACAACGATAACTTCGTTTGTGGCAACAAGTTTTTGTTTGCAATCTTCAAATTCACTTCTATCATGGAAAAATGCTGAAATAACTTCAACGTTGTCAGCGTTATACGAATATTTTTTAAAGTCGTCCCAGTGCTTGGCAAAATGTTTTACAACAACTATATGTGGGGCAAAAACGTTATAATATTCCCAGTCGTGTTCAGACTGCATTTTTGCATCCACGTTAGAAATGCCTTTGTGCCTAATAGTTACGTGTGTTTTATAGCTGTTGACAATATCTAAAATTTTATTAGATAATTTTTTTGGCATACACATAAGCGTATGTGTATCAGTTAATTTATCGTAAATACCTGCGCCGTTAGAATAGATAAAATATCTTACGCCCGGCAAATTGTAAACGTCTGGAATAATTTCAGATATTGTTCTGCCAGATGCAGGGACAAATTCTACACCTAGTTCTTTTAATTTAGCGATTGCTTTAACGTTTTCATCACTAACGGTAACTTTATTGTTAAGTAAAGTTCCATCTAAATCACTTGCAATTATTTTGTAGTCCATAATTCAACCTCACTAGTATTATAACACTTTAAGTTTTAATAATCAACTTTATAATATAAGTAGGGGAGGTGTGCGTTTTTTAATTATAAAATATTTGTCAAAATTTGTCGAATAATATATAATTTAAGAAAAAATTTTCAAAGAGTATAAATTATGACAAAAAAGTGGTTTATATATATTTTAAAATTATTTTGTTTATTTAT
>JAZNVV010000005.1:0-8880 GCA_045593005.1 Christensenellaceae bacterium
AATAATGGAAGTAAGCTCACATGCATTAGATCAAAACAGGGTAAAAGGTTTATCATTTAAAGTAGGAGCATTTACAAATTTAACACAAGACCATTTAGATTTTTTTAAAGATATGGACAACTATAAAAAAGCAAAGTTAAAATTCTTGAATAAATCAAGGTGCAAATATCTTGTAGTCAATAGCGACGACCAAGTGGGTATTGAACTACTTACAACTTGTGATGAAATTTTAAGTTATGGAATAGATAATCCAGCCGACGTTTTTCCAGTCAACGTTAAACAGCATCGAGATGGTGAAAAGTTTGTCGTTAATATTTTTGACGACGTATATGACGTAAGTCTTAAATTATATGGTAAATTTAACGTTTACAACGCTATGGCATCTTTATTGACGGCTACGTTATTAGGTGTTCCTGCATTGTTTGCCGTTAACGCTCTTGAAAGTTTTGATGGTGTAAGTGGTCGGCTTGAAAAAATATACGATAAAGATTTTGCTGTTTTTATCGATTATGCGCACACACCTGACGGACTTAATAAAACTTTAACTACGCTAAAAGAATTTGCTAATAATAGACTTATATGTCTTTTTGGTTGTGGTGGAAACAGGGATAGTGATAAGCGTTCAAAAATGGGCGAAATTAGCACAAATATAGCCGATTTTACTATAATTACTTCTGATAATCCAAGATTTGAAGAGCCTATGAGTATTATTCACGAAATTGAAAAAGGCGCTAAAAACGGGCGTAATAATTATGCCTTAATTGAATCACGCTCGACAGCTATTGAATATGCATTAAAGAACGTCAAGTCAGGCGACGTTTTAGTTTTGGCTGGGAAAGGTAGTGAAAAATATCAAGAAATTTTAGGGGTAAAACAACCGTTTGACGATAAGGAATTTACGCTTGAACTTTTAGCGAATAACAATTTATAAGAGGTAAATTTTGGCAAATTACTTAATAACTGGTTTGTTTGCTTTTTTTAGTTCGGTAATACTTTCTATAATTTTTATTCCGATACTGAAAAAAATTAAAGCAGGACAGACGATTTTATTTTACGTTAAAGAACACGAAAGCAAAAATGGAACGCCTACAATGGGTGGCTTTATTTTTGTTATTTCGATAATAATTTCATTTTTTTTGTTGGGAAAAGTATCAGGTATTGCCGTAGTATCCCTTTCAATAATGACGGCTTTTGCACTCGTAGGGTTTTTAGATGATTTTATAAAAGTAAAATCAAAAGAAAACGAAGGGCTTAAACCTATGCAAAAGATAATATTTCAAACGGTGATAGGATTGCTCGCCGGTTTTTTTGCAATAAAAAACGGATTAACTTATTTTTATATTCCGTTCGTAAATAAAACTGTTGAAATAGGTATTTTTACAATGCCTATAATAACGGTATTATTTTTAGCAATTACAAACAGCGTAAATCTTACCGACGGGCTGGACGGGCTTGCGTCAAGCGTGTCCGTGGTGTATTTGTTTTCCTTTGCAATATTGCTAATTTTACAAGCAAATTATTTTGATAATTTATATCCGTTAAAACAAGAATTGCCTTCAATAATACGACTATGTTTAGCGTCCTGTGGTGCGCTAATAGGCTTTTTAATATTCAACACGAATAAAGCATCAATTTTTATGGGTGATACAGGCTCGTTAGCGCTCGGTGGATTGATAGGTAGCATAACAATTTTCACGGGGAATACTTTATTTTTGCCATTTTTAGGTTTTACTTTTGTGCTTTCAAGCATATCGGTAATTATACAAGTATTATTTTACAAAAAAACTAAAAAAAGAGTTTTTTTAATGGCGCCTTTTCATCATCACTTGCAACATAAAGGGCTTTCTGAATGTAAAATTACTTACCTTTATAGTATAGTTACACTCTTAATTGCAGTATTTTTAATTTTATTTTATTTATAGGGAGGTCATATGCAATTTAATAATAAAAAATTTTTGATATTTGGTATGTCAAAAAGTGGATATTCAGCAACGCAACGTCTATTAATTTTAGGGGCTAAATGTTTTATCTATGATGAAGATGATAAAAAAGAATATTCAAAAGATTTGACCTTTCTAATAGAAAAAGGTGCAACAAAAATTTCAACCGAAAACGTATATGAAACGTTAGAAAAATGCGACGTTTTAGTTGTAAGCCCAGGAATAGCGATTAACCACGAAGTTTGTATATATGCAAAAAAAATAAATAAACGTATTATAGGTGAGTTGGAACTTGGAAGTTTATTAATAAAATCACCTATGATAGCAGTAACTGGCACAAACGGAAAAACAACGACGGTCTCTATGATTTCAAAGATTTTAGAATACGCAAACGTCAACCATTCGCTTGTCGGCAATATAGGCGTTCCTTTAACGTCAAAAATTGATGAATTACAGTCTTTTGATAGTTATGCCGTTACTGAAGTATCTAGTTTTCAATTAGAAACTATACATAGTATTTGTCCACATATAGCCTGCATTTTAAATATAACGCCCGACCATCTTGAAAGACATTATACAATGGAAAATTACGTCTATTTAAAAGGTCGATTATTAAAAAATATGCGTGAAAGCGAATTTGCAATATTAAATGCCGACGACGTAACGGTTGCTGAATTTGCTAATAATTTACGTAGTAAAGTTTTGTGGTTTTCAAAAACAAAAAAAACTGACGCATACTATCTTGAAGGAAATATATATTTTAGAGATGAATTAATAATTAACGAAGATGAATTATCCGTTAAAGGAGAACACAATATTTATAACGTATTAGCGTCGGTATGCGTGGCAAAGGTTCTTGGTATTTGCAATGAAACGATAGCTAAAGCGTTAAAAGAATTTAAGGGTGCAAAACATAGAATTGAATATTTAGGTGAAATAAACAACAAAGGTTTTTATAACGATTCCAAGGGGACGAACACCGGCTCAACGATAAGCGCAATAAAAACGATGGATAAACCTACGGTTTTAATTTTAGGTGGCAAGGAAAAGGGCGAAAGTTATGAAGAATTATTTACTTTTATAAAAACAAGTAACGTAAAAAAAGTAGTCTTGTGTGGGGAGTCTACTTTAAATATGCTAAAAACTGCCATTTATTGTGGGTTTACAAACGTTTGTGTTGAAAAAGATTTTCGTCAAGCAATTTTACTTGCAGAGTTTTTATGTAAAAACGGTGAAAACGTCTTATTAAGCCCAGCGTGTTCAAGTTTTGATAGTTTTACGTCTTACGCTGAACGTGGCGAATTTTTTTGTAAGGTGGTAAAAGAATTTGACTGCCAAAAAGATAGTTAAACATAGCGATATTAATTCAAAAAGAACGTTAGGCGATATTTCTATTCCTATTTCGGTTGTTTTATTGACAATTATCGGAACAATTTTTATATATTCAGCATCAAGTTATTCTGCAAAAGCGACTTATGGCGATTCTTTTTACTTTGTAAAAAAACAAGTTATAGGAATTTTGCTTGGAATAGTTGCAATGATAGGCGCTTGCTTTATTGATTATAAAAAAATAAAGAAATTTAGATACCTTGTAGCGATTATTTCAGTTATTTTGTTGTTGCTTGTATTTGTGCCTGGGATAGGTATTGAAAATTATGGGGCAAAACGTTGGATAGGGTTTGGGTCAATCACTTTACAACCGTCTGAAGTTGCAAAATTTTCATTAATTTTATTTAGTGCAGGATATATTTCTGATAAAACTGATAAAATGAGGACTTTTAAGGGGATTTTACCTATACTGTCCTTTGGTTTATTATTGTGTTTATTAATAATTGCAGAGCCAAATATGTCCATAACCGTTTGTATGGCGCTACTTATGGTAACGTTATTATTTGCAGGTGGAATGAGAATAAAACACTTTATAATTTTGATAATTCCTGCAGTTGCCGTTGCTATTTTGTTAATATTAATGGAGCCGTATAGACTAAATAGGCTATCTGCGTTTTTAAACCCTTGGGCATCACCAAAAGGCGAAGGCTATCAACTATTGCAATCGCTTTACGCGTTAGGCTCGGGTGGGTGGTTTGGCGTTGGCTTGTTTAATTCAAGACAAAAATATGCCTTTTTACCTTTTAGCGAGTCTGATTTTATTCTTTCTATCGTTGGTGAAGAAGTCGGATTTATAGGCATTTTATTGTTTTTTGCTTTATTGTTTTTTATAGTTTATAGAGGGATAAGAACGGCAATAAAAGCTAAAGACGTATTCGGGTACGTTTTAGCTGTTGGTATTACAATGATTTTTGGAATACAGGTGGTTATAAACGCGCTTGTCGTTAGTGGGGCAATACCACCGACAGGATTGCCGTTGCCACTAGTTTCAAGTGGAAATACTTCAATAATAATTTTTATGGCTGAAATGGGAATATTATATAATATTTCAAAGCAAAGTCGATAAACTTTTTTTTAAATCTACCATAGAATAATATGAGCGTTGTTTTCTTTAAATATAAAGGGGAATTCTATGGATAAATATTTAATAAACGGAAATAAAAAATTAAGCGGTTCAGTAAAGGTGCAAAGCGCAAAAAATGCCATTTTACCTTTGCTGGCCGCTTCTATATTGACGTCTGATGAAGTCGTGATAGAAAATTGTCCAAAAATTTTTGACGTTTTAAGCATGATAAAATTGCTTAATAAATTAGGCGTTAAAACTTTTTTTCAAGAAGATAATCTTGTAATAAATGCGTCGGGTATAACTGGTTGCGAACTCGGTAATGAATTAACTAAAGAACTTCGTTCTTCCGTTTTTTTAATGGGAAGTTTAGTTTCTCGCACGGGATGTGCTACAATGGCATATCCGGGTGGTTGCGACATAGGCTTAAGACCTATTGATTTACATATAAACGCTTTAAGAGTGCTAGGCGTTAATATAAACGAATTCGGTGGCGAAATACGTTGCTTTGCTGAAAGAATAGTTGGAAAGGAAATTTATCTTGATTTTCCAAGCGTCGGGGCAACGGAAAACGTTATGCTTGCAACGGCGATTTCAGAAGGGACAACAATTATAAACAACCCTGCAAAAGAGCCGGAAATAGTTGACTTGATGAATTTTCTAAATAATATGGGTGCGAAAATTCACGGGGCAGGCACAGGTAAAATTATAATTGAAGGAGTAAAAAAACTTCACGGGATAAAATATAAACCTATAGGGGACAGAATAGAGGCAGGGACCTTTCTTATTGCAGGCGCAATTACAGGTGGAACAGTTGAAGTTCACGGTATAAATAAAGAAAATCTAACTCCATTATTAAATAAACTTTTAAATAATACTTGTAATATAAGGGTGAAAGATGATATAATATTATTAAAATCGGGGATGAATAGAAAAGGCTTTGATATTGAAACAAGTCCATATCCTGGATTTCCAACCGACTTACAGGCGCAGGCGCTTGCACTTGCTACCGTATCAAACGGAATTTCAATTATAAGAGAGAATATTTTTGAAACACGTTTTAAGCACGTCAACGAACTGATTAAACTTGGTGCAGATATCGTTGTAAAAGATAGGATAGCAATCGTTAAGGGTGTCAAGCAACTTACTTGTGGGGAAGTTTACGCTCACGATTTGCGTGGTGGGGCGGCTTTGGTCCTTGCCGGACTTAATGCGTCGGGGACCACGGTTGTAAACGACATAAGACATATTGAAAGGGGCTATTATCGCTTTGAGGATAAAATTTCTATGCTCGGTGGCGATATAAAAAAGATTAAATGAAGCACAAAAGACTGATTACAATCTTCGTTATTGTGATATTTGCGTTAATATCCTTATTTACGGTTTTTTCCGTATACACGATTGATTTTGTAAACGTAAAATTCAATATTAGCGACGGTGGTAAAAATACAGCAGACGTAATTGATGACGTTTTATTAAAATGGAAGGGCAAAAATCTTCTTTTTGTCGATAAAGAAGATATTGTAGATGAACTTAAAGATTATACGTATTTTGAAGTTGTCTCTGTAAAGAAAGATTATCCTAACGTTCTTAACGTTGAAATTATCGAACGAAAAGAAAGATATATCGTTGAATACGAGGGGGAAGATTACGTCGTAGCAACGGACGGATTTGTCTTAAAAAAAGCAACGGCAGGTAATTCTTCATTGATTGAACTCAACGTTGATGACGTAAAAATCGGCAACAAATTTAATTTTAATAACGTTACGGTAGGTCAATATATTTCATCTACGGACGATAATTCTATTAAGGCGTTGTTTGATATTATGAACGTTGAGGGGATTTCTGATTTCGTAACAAAAATCGATATATACTGGACGGCTGACGACGACCCTTCTACAACGGACAAAAACGAAGCAAATCAAGCGCTTTCATTAAAGACGTCGACGGAAGTTTCTGTTTTAATAGATAAGTTTAAAGAGTTTAGTGTTGAGAAGGCAAATGCTTTGGTAAAATCTTATGAAAACATAGACGATTATCTTAAAGCAAATAGCTTTTTAGAAGTTATACGCTCTGATGAGAGTGGTGAAATTGAAGTTGCTTGGACACAAAAGAACTAATTTTTAAGTGAGGGATAATATGCAAAAGAAGGGAGTTGCCGTAATTGATATCGGTTCGTCGAAGATGTCTTCGTTTATCGGGGAAAGAGGCGTGAATAAAACTTTTGTCATCAAAGGATATAAAGAGGTTGAATATTCAGGCTACGTCGGTGGTGAATTCTTGGACGTGCGTGAAACGGTTTCAGCACTTAAACAAATGGCTGATAATATAAAAGTTAGTTCAAACTCTGTTAAAAAAGTATTCGTCGGAGTTCCAGGTGGCTTTACTAAAAACGTTGTAAGAGACAGCCAGTTATCTTTTAACAAGAAGAAGAAAATAACCGACAAAGAAATCAATATGCTTTATGATGCAGGACTTGATGCAAACTTAAAAGGTGCGAAGATTATTAATCGCTCTGCAATATTGTATGAACTTGACGATTTTAGAAAAACCCCTGCTGTTTTTGGGGAAGTAAGTGCTACGCTTAAAGGTAGGGTTTCTTACGTTTTATGTGTAGATTATTTTATTAAGATTGTGGGTGATACGTTAAAAAAATGTGGGTTTAGCGAAGTAGAATTTATTTCCGTTCCACTTGCTGAATCATTATATCTTGTCGATTTTGAAACAAGGGATAGACTTGCTATTTTACTTGACGTTGGATATATTTCTTCAACGTTTACTATTATTCAAGGCGACGGAATTTTGTATCAGAGAAGTTTCGATTTTGGTGGTGGTTTTATAACTGCTGGTTTAACGGAGGCATTTGAAATTGATTTTGACTTGGCTGAAAAGTTAAAAAGAAAAGCTACGATCAGCGTGGTTTCTTCTGAAAGCGATAAATATGAAATTATTTATGGCGACGAAGGTATGTATTTCAATAAAAACAAGGTTAAACAAACTATTGTCGCTAGTTTAGATAAGCTTGCTGAAGAAATAGGCGTTTGTATAACGAATTCTAAAATTAATTTACCGGAATACGCATCACTTATGATAACCGGTGGTGGTATTTGTAATTTAAGAGGAGCAAAGGAAAGATTGTCAGATATGCTTAATATGACGGTTGAAACTATCGTTCCAAATTTACCGTTTATGGACAAGCCGACTTGTAGTTCATACTTGTCAGTATTAAATCTTGCGCTTGAGCAATAATCGGGACTAATTTTACTTAAGGAGATTATTAAAAATGTATAATGACGCTACAAATGGTGCGATAATTAAGGTTATAGGGGTAGGTGGCGCAGGCAGTAACGCCGTTGCTAATATGATTTCTGCTAACGTTAAAGCAACTTGTTTTGCTGCTGTTAATACAGACTTGCAGGCATTAACGCTTTCACCAGCCGAAGTTAAAATTCAAATCGGTGCAGAATGCACTAAAGGTTTAGGAGCAGGCAGTAACCCTGACGTTGGTGAAAAATCTGCTGAAGAAACCAAAGATGCAATTTTAGATTTTATTCAAGGCACAGACCTATTATTTATTGCGGCAGGTATGGGTGGTGGAACTGGTACTGGTGCTGCACCTGTAATTGCAAGACTTGCTAAAGAACTTGGCATTTTAACTGTTGCAGTTGTTACAAAACCGTTCTCTTTTGAAGGCAAGGTAAGAAATGATAATGCAGTAAAAGGTATTGCTAATCTTAAAAAACACGTTGATACTCTTGTTGTAATTCCTAACGATAAACTTATACAAGTTCTTCCTGCAAGTATGGCGTTTGTTGATGCCTTTAAAGTGGCTGACGACTTGCTAAAACAGGGTATAAGTGGTATAGTAGACCTTATTACAACGCCATCACATATAAACCTTGACTTTGCTGATATAAGCACTATTATGCGTAACCAAGGTTTAGCGCATATGGGTATAGGTGTTGCCAAGGGAGAAAATAGAATTGTTGAAGCCGTTCGTCAAGCTGTTTCAAGTCCATTGCTTGAAACTACTATTGAAGGCGCACGTGGCGTAATATTAAACGTTGCCGGTGGCAAGTCTTTAGGCATAGGCGAAGTTAGCGACGCAGCTAATCTTGTTCGTAGCATTATTGATGAATCTGCTAATATCATTTTTGGCACGACTTTAGACGAATCATTAGGTGAAGAGGTTAAAATTACCGTAATTGCAACTGGCTTTAGCCCTGTTTCTACGGAAAATAACGTAAACGATTTTAATAAAACTGATTTTGCTCAAGCAAGTACACCTACTAACGTAGAAGTTCCTTTTGCATTTGAGCTCGAAAAGGACGTTCCTGTGCAGGATATTCCTAACGAACCAGTTATTGAAAGCGAGCCTGAAATAGTTGTTGAAGATGAACCTACGTTTGAAGATACAACTATAAAGAAAAAAGAATTACCGGCGTTTATGAAAAAACTTTTTGGAAAAAAATAAGAGATAAAATCCTG
>JAZNVV010000006.1:0-3556 GCA_045593005.1 Christensenellaceae bacterium
TATAATATATAATAGTATAAAATAATAGAAAATATGAAATATTACTAGTAATTTTTCATAAAATAAGATAATAACCTTATAATTAGGAGCAATAATGGAGAAAAAAAATTCATCAAAAAAGACTTTGTTAATAATAATTGCGATTGTAGCTGCAATTATTTTAGCGATTTCATTATTTAATTTAGGTGGCGCAAAAGAAGTTGATTACTCTGACTTCAAATCATTACTTAAAGCATCAAATAAACAAACAGAAGCTGAAACCGAAATTGATATTCAGTTAAGATTACAAAAGGTTTTAAGAGAAGATTTTGGCATTTCTGACGTAACCGACGTTACTATAAATAGCGTAAGATTTGACGATTATGAAATAACTTTTGAAATAGGCTATAAATATTCAAATATTTCTGCTAAAAAAGAGTATAAATGTTTCTATTCACGCTCATCAGACGTCGTTGAGGAAATTGAATTTTATTTAACAAACGCTGGCATTGATTACAGCTATACGGATCCAAATTCCGGCTCAATTTGGTCGTCTTTATTCCCTGTATTGCTTTCTCTTGGTGGAACGTTCTTGCTTTTATTCCTTATAATGAGGGCAAGTGGTGGTGGAACAAGAGGTGCTACGGACTTTGCTAAAACAACGGCAAAGTTAAACACTAACGTTAAAACAAGATTTTCTGACGTTGCCGGCGCTGAAGAAGAAAAAGAAGAATTACAAGAAATAGTAGAGTTCTTAAAATCACCTAAAAAGTTCTCGGAAATCGGTGCAAAAGTGCCAAAAGGCGTGCTTTTAGTAGGCCCTCCGGGAACGGGTAAAACACTCTTTGCAAAAGCAGTTGCTGGGGAGGCGGGGGTGCCTTTTTTCTCCATAAGTGGTTCTGACTTTGTAGAAATGTTCGTTGGTGTGGGCGCATCACGTGTGCGTGATTTATTTAACGTTGCTAAAAAGAGTATGCCATGTATAGTATTTATTGACGAAATTGACGCAGTAGGCCGACAAAGAGGCACAGGCCTTGGTGGTGGCAACGACGAAAAGGAACAAACCCTTAACCAGCTTTTAGTAGAAATGGACGGGTTTAACGGCAACGAAGGCATAATAATTATGGCGGCAACAAACCGTTCGGATATTTTAGACCCTGCTCTTATGCGTCCAGGTAGATTTGATAGACAAATTTACGTTAATATTCCTGACGTAAAAGGTAGAGAGGCTATTTTAAAAGTTCACTCTAAAAATAAGCCGTTAGACCATAGCGTTAATCTTAAAACTATCGCAAGAATGACAAGTGGTTTTTCGGGCGCTGACCTCGAAAACTTGCTTAATGAAGCCGCAATTTTGGCTGCAAGAGCAAATAGAAAAGTCATAACAAATAAAGACCTTTATGAAGGCGTAAACAAGGTAATAATGGGCCCACAAAAGCGCAGTAGACTTGTTACCGAAACAGACAAAAGAATAACTGCATATCACGAATCAGGCCACGCAATCTTGGCAAAGTTACTGCCAAATTGTGACCCCGTACACGAGGTTTCTATTATTCCACGTGGTCAAGCGGCTGGTTATACAATGACAAGACCTGATACCGACGATAACCATATTACTAAAAACAAACTTCTTGACGACATTGTAATGACGCTCGGTGGTAGAGTTGCTGAAGAACTTATTATTCAAGACATTTCTGCAGGCGCGTCGGGTGATATTCAAATGATAACAAAACGTGCGCGCGCAATGGTTACCGAATGGGGTATGAGCGATAAAGTAGGTCCTATATCATACGGTTCGGATAGAGAAGTGTTTATCGGTAGAGATATGGCATCACACGTAACTTATAGCGAAAGAACTGCATCAGTAATTGATGAAGAAGTTACAAAGATTGTTGACGAATCTTTACAAAAAGCAAGAAAACTTTTATCAGAAAACAAACACTTATTAGATAATATGGCAAGACTTTTAATTGAAAGAGAAACTATCTACGCTGAAGAAGTAAATCTTTTAATGGAAGGAAAAACGCCGGAAGAAATTATGGATTTTATGGATAAAAACGAAGGTAAATTATCTGAAAATCCTTTTGAAAGAAATTTAGAAAAAGCCCCTGACTTAAATGAAAATAACGAAGTTGTTAAAAATGACGAAAATACTGAAATAATAGGGGAACGTATCGACGAAAATCAACCAAAAGAATAATTAATTAAGGTATATTATGGCAAAAATTGTTGCATTTGCGAATCAAAAAGGTGGCGTTGGAAAAACGACCACCTGTATAAACCTTTCGGCGTATTTAGCAAAATATGGTCATAAAATTTTAATAGTTGACCTAGACCCACAGGGCAACGCTTCAACAGGTTTAGGAATTATTAAAAGTCGTTTAGATAATTCTGTATACGACGTTTTAATAGACGAAATATCCCCTAAATCTGCCATAATAAAAACTGTTGTAGAAAATCTTGATATATTGCCGTCTGATATAAATCTTGCTGGTGCAGAGGTTGAATTAGTTTATAAAAAAGAACGTGAAAAGTTATTAAAAAAAGCATTGTCTGGCGCTTTAGCTAATTACGATTATATTTTTATAGATTGCCCACCTTCACTTGGTTTATTGACAATCAACGCTTTAACGGCGTGCGATTCCGTACTAATACCTATACAAAGCGAATATTTTGCACTTGAGGGCTTAAGTCAATTAATGAACAGTATAAAACTTGTTAAAAGACATTCTAACCCCGATTTAAAACTTGAAGGTGTGCTTTTAACAATGAACGACGCAAGGGCAACAATGTCAAAAGAAATTGCCGTTGAAATTAAAAAGTTTTTTGGCGAAAAATTATACGACGTTATAATCCCTCGAAACGTAAAGTTAGCAGAGGCGCCAAGCCATGGTTTACCTATATCAATGCACGATAATAGATGCCCTGGCGCAAAAGCGTACAAGTTGTTTGCTGATGAATTTTATAGAAAGGAACTTTCTACTTTATAAACCGTTTGGTATATATTTAGCCAGTAACGGTATTATCAAACTTAACCATTTAATTAAGGAGAACATATGAAAAAGAGTGGATTAGGTCGTGGACTTTCGGCAATATTTAGCGAAACGGAAGAAGATTACGGCAAAAATCTTTTATTTGACGCAGGTGAAAATGATAATAGAACGGTGTCGGAAGTTGATATTACTTCTGTTTTTGCAAACCCTAACCAGCCAAGAAAGGTGTTTGACGAAACGGCGCTTAATGAACTTGCATCTTCAATTTCAAAGCACGGCGTAATTATGCCTATTATCGTAAACAAGAGCGGTAATAAATATATGATTATCGCTGGCGAAAGAAGATTTAGGGCAAGTAGAATTGCCGGTCTTAAAACCGTTCCAGTAATAGTAAAAAACTATACGGAAAGACAAATTAAAGAAATATCTCTCATAGAGAATTTACAAAGAGAAGATTTAAATCCTATCGAATCTGCAACTGCTATGCGTTCACTTATGGACGACTACGGTTTAACGCAGGAAGAACTTGCTGATAGAATAGGCAAATCTCGTCCAGCGATTGCAAATACGTTAAGACTTTTAAC
>JAZNVV010000007.1:0-7812 GCA_045593005.1 Christensenellaceae bacterium
ATTGTTTTTGATTATTTTCTTATTAGTTATATTATGTTATTATTTATATTGTATTTTTTTCAAAAAACATAGAGAAAACCTAACTATTTTTTTGATAATTTATGTCTGACATAATTAATTGATTTTTGTAAATAATATTGACATTTAATAATAAATATATTATACTTAATTTAATTAAGTAATATTTGGAGTTTTTATGGAAAATTCTATCAGTAGTGATTTAATTCGTGGTCATATCGATACAATTATTTTGCGTACAATTGCCGAAAAAGATAAAAATTCGCAAGAAATTATTGATGAAATTTCTTCAAAATCGGATGGCAAATACGAATTAAAACAAGCGACTTTATATAGTTCGCTTAAAAGGTTAGAAAACGATAAATTTGTTAAGGCGTACTGGAAGGACTCCCCTGACGGTGGTCGTCGTAGATTTTTTAATTTAACCGAAAAAGGTCGTGCTTTAATGCAACGTAATTTAAATGACTGGACTTTTTCGCGCGCGATTATTGATACGTTGGTTGATGCCCAGCCATCGCCTATTGAAAACACGACAAAAGTAAACAATTTAGAGCCTATTATAATGGAAAAGATTGTTGAAGTTCCTAAAATTGTTGAAAAAGTTGTTGTAAAAGAAGTTTACGTTGATAAGCCTTCTCAACCAGCAGTTGATGCTATTGATGAAAAAGATATTGAAAGCAATAAAGACGTTAAATCTTCAGACGAATACACTCAAGAGCTTAATTTTAGATACATATTAAATGGTCTAATAAAAAATAATCAAATAAATAAAGAAAAAGAGGGTTTAGAAGAAAATCTTGAAAAACCAGTCGCTAAAAAAGCTGTGGCTGTTTCTAGTGAAACGCATATAGATTTTTCAAAAGAAATTCGCAAAACGAACAGCGCTAAAGAAGGTCGTTCTGATTATGGCGACATTATTGATGAATGTGCTAAATCTGGTATAAAATTAAGAATTTCAAAAAAATATACAAGCGTTACGTCTGCTGGTATTAAAATTAATCTTCTTACAGCAGTATCTTCAATTATGATATTTGCTCTTGTTGCGCTTGAATTAGTATTGATTAACGTTAAATATTCCGATATTTTACCTAATTTATTTTGGTTTAGTATATTAATTTGTGCAATTTTCCCTATTGTAATGGGTGTAAGAGCTGTAAAAAATCCAAATCGAATAATTTATAGATATTTATCAGTTAAAAACGTTTTATTGATGGCGTTTGTCGTTGTTTTAGACGTTGCACTTTTAAATATAGCTTATTTATTTTTAACTGATACCGATTTTACTATAAAATTAAACGTCATATACGGTGCTATTATACCTTTAATTTTATATATTAATACTTTCTTATATTTTGTAATTAGATCGGTGTTTATTTCTGGTGATATGTTTAAAGTTTATAAAACAAAATAAATAAGGCAGTTTTACTGCCCTTTTTTATTAATTTTTTTCTTTTACATACAAGTTTAAAATTTTTCTAATTAGTTTTGGTGGCTTTATACAAATTATTTTCATTATACACTCCTTAAAATAATTATTATAAAAAGACTAAACAGACTTTACATTACGTTTTTTTTAGACTATAATATAAATATGCAGAACAACGTTAATTATTTTACCGAAAGGGCTAAAAATTGTATAAAAAGAACGGAGGCAATTAAAGGGACGTTGCCTTATTTTTGCACAGAGTATTTTACAGCGATTGAATCACGTACAACTCCGTTAACTAGACTTAATTACGCGTATGATTTGCGTATATTTTTTGATTTTATATCAAAAAAATGTTTTTCAGGAAAAGATATTGTAAAAATCAGTCTTGACGATATAGAAAATTTAACTGCCGTTGATATTGAACTTTATTTAAGCTATTTAAGTTTTTACGAATTTGAAAATAAAGAATATTCTTGCAATGAGCAAGCAAAAGCGCGTAAACTTTCGGCTGTTCGTTCATTATTTAAGTATTTATTCACACGTGATAAATTAAATTCCGACGTTGCGTCTAAAGTTGCAATGCCTAAAAAACGTGATAAAGAGATTATTCGTCTTGACGTGAACGAATCTGTTGATGAAGTATCTGATTTTATTGAAACAGTTGATAATGGTGACGGCTTAACGTCTAGACAGAAAAAATTTCATGAATTGACTAAAATTAGGGATTTAGCGCTTGTAACGTTGTTTTTAGGCACGGGAATACGTATTTCAGAACTTGTTGGTTTGAATTATGGTGATATAAATTTAGAAAATTGTAGTTTTGTTGTTACAAGAAAAGGTGGAAGTCGTTCAATTTTATATTTTGGTGAAGAAGTAAAGGACGCCTTATATAATTATTTGATAATTCAACGTAAATTAGATAATAAAAAAGATAAAGATACACCTTTATTTATATCGTTAAAAGGTACGCGTATTAGCGTACGTGCTGTTGAAAACCTTGTAAAAAAATATGCTGGCATATCTGCTCCACTTAAAAGAATTACTCCACATAAATTAAGAAGTACGTTTGGTACAAATTTATATAAACAAACTGGTGATATTTACGTTGTAGCCGATTGTTTAGGTCATCGTGATGTAAATACAACAAAAAAACATTATGCAGCAATAACAGAAGATATTCGCCGTGATGCTATAGGCGTCGTTAAATTAAGAAAAAAATAAAAAAGACGGTTTAACCGTCTTTTTTTATACGCTAATTTTCCAGTTTTTAATTATATCTTCTAAATAATCAACGTACGATTTTTTACTTATATTTTCATTTGCTAAAATGTTTATTGAAGTTAATTTCGTTCCGTCTTTATAAACGTTAATTTTTCCAACCTGTTCAAATTTATTAATAGGCGCAGAGAGGTTTTTATTTAATTCAAAATCCACTTCAAAATTAGTTTTTTCGTCTTTTTTACATAAATAACTAAAACTATTTTCAGCAATTACTTCAACATATTCTTTTTTGCCATTTTTAATTTCAGCAGTAAAATTCAAAGGTTTTTCATTGTCTATGATTGTTTTAGTCGTAAAATTTGCAAATCCGTAGTTAAATATATCAGAAACTTCTTTAAACCTTGTCTTACTATCAGGCGATTTTATAACAACGGCAATTAAGCGCATACCGTTTTTTATTGCTGAAGCACTTAAACAATGTCCTGCTTCAGACGTGTAACCAGTTTTTCCTGCATCACAGCCATTATAAAAACGTATTAATTTGTTTGTGTTTGATATTTCAGTAATTCTACCCTTTTGGTGTTCTATCTTGTCCATCCAAATAGTAGAAAATTTAAAGTAATCTTTATGTGATAATAATTCTTTAAACATTATAGCGCAATCTTTCGCACAAGAATATTGTCCTGGTTTTGGTAAGCCTGTAGCGTTAACGAAATTTGTATCGTTCATATTTAGTAATTTCGCTTTTTCGTTCATTTTTTGAACAAATAATTGTTCAGAACCATAAATATGTTCTGCCATTGCTATACAGGAATCGTTTGCAGATGCAACGACAATGCTTTTAATCAAGTCAAAAACTTTATATTGACCATTTTGCTCTAAATAGACTTGTGAACCACCCATTCCACTTGCATTTTGACTTATAACAACTGTGTCATCCATAGATAAACGCTTATTTTCAATTTCGTCAAAGCAAAGATTTAACGTCATTATTTTACACATGCTTGCGATAGGCAAATGCTCGGTTTCGTTACCTGAAATAATAATTGTACCAGAATTTGCGTCCATTAAGCAGTATGCTTTACTTGAATAGGTTTTATTTTCGTTTGCAAAACTAATTTTAGGTTTCGAAAAAAAGAAAGAAAGAACGGTTAAAAGTATAAGTGGTAAAAAAATTAATTTGTTTTTATTCATTATAATCTCCTATTTATTACAATTATTTATCATATTATTTATATTTATACCGTATCCACGTGTTGAATCGTTTATAAAAACGTGAGTAATTGCACCTATTAATTTATCGTTTTGAATTATAGGTGTACCACTCATTCCTTGAATAATTCCACCAGTCGTATTCAATAAATTTTCGTCATCAATTTTTATAACAAAGTTTTTAGTATTGTTTGAGTTGTCAACTTTTACTATTGAAATTTTATAAAATTTAGGCTCACCACTAATATGGCTGTACGCATAAGCAGGACCTATTGTTGCATCATTTGAAATTTCAACTTCTTTTGAATTTTTAAAATTTGTAATTTTACCATAAATCCCACATTCATTTGCGTTATAAATATCGCCTAATAAACTATTTCTTTTTAAAAAACCTTGAATTTCTCCTGGACAACCTTTTTTACCTTTAATTATAGACGTTACTCCACATGGATAAACTTTTCCACCGACAATATCGGTTATTTGATTTTTTTCATTGACAATTTCGTGTCCTAATGCACCAAAATTTCCATTAGAATCGACGTAAGTAATAGTACCTATACCTGAAATATTATTTCGAACAAAAACTCCAAGTTTATACTCTCCACTTATATCCATTGCTGGATATAAAATAAAAGATAAATCTTTATCTTCCCTTTCAACGTCAACGACTGTTAATTTGTCTGTCAATAAATCATTAATTTCACTTTCAGAATTTACGTCAGTATGGTTTATTTTTAAAATCACGTCGCCAGGTTTTATTCCGGCATCTTTTGCTGGCGAATAATTTTTTGTTTCAGTTATTACGTCGCATAAACCTATTACTGTAACACCGTTTGTGAACATGTCAAACCCGTAAATTTCACCACCTAAATAATAAGAATTATCGGCATGTGCTATTGTAATTGTATTTCCAGAAATAAAAAATAATAAGGTAATTGCAATTAAAATTAATCTTTTTAACGTTTTCATTAAAGATAGTTTTTGCAATATAAAAAAAATTATTATAAAATTTTTAAAAAATAAAAGAGCCCCTTAATAGGGCCCCGTTTAATTATATTTATTTTTTAGATCATTAGCGTTTTTAATGAGTGATTTTGCGTGTTCAATAGCCGTTGTGCTATCTTTTTTACCACCTATCAATCTTAAAATCTCATAAATTTTATCTTCGTCGGACATTTGATTGATAATCGTATGAGTTTTTTCATCCGATTCAACCTTTTTAATAAGTAAATTGTTGTCGCCAACTGACGCAATTTGTGGCAAGTGAGTTATAGCTATTAATTGAACGTCTTTTGAAAGTTTAATAAATTTTTCAGCAACAACAGATGCAGTTTCGCCTGAAATGCCAGCATCAATTTCGTCAAAAACAAAGGTAGAAACGTCATTATATTTTGCTGTTTGTGTTTTTATTGCAAGCATAAAACGGCTAATTTCACCACCACTTATTATTTTTGAAAGAGGTTTAAGTGGCTCGCCAAGATTTGCTGTGAATAAAAAATTAACGTTATCTATGCCGTTAGTTTTCAATAAATCACAACTTTTTTTTGGATTAATATCGGAAAAATTAACCATAAAATCAGCATTTTTCATATTAAGGTCTTTAACTTCCTTAATAACTTTTAAGGAAAAATCTTTTGCTGATTTTTTACGTAATTCACTTAACTTTATATATAAATTATAGATTTTATTCGATAATTCTTCTTTTTGGGCAAGTAATTTACCTGCTAAAATATCAAAATTATTAAGTGAGTCTATTTCGCTTTTAGCATTGAGTAAAAACGTTTGTATAGACTGGTAATCTCCACCATATTTTGTTTTAAGTTTTTTAATTTCAGCAAGGCGTTCATTAACTTCGTCTAAACTTTTATCAAAATAGTCAAAGCCGTCAAGCATATTGCCAACGGTATCAGCAATATCATTAAGTTCCGTATACAAACTATCAAGACGTTCGTAAATTTGACCGTACTCTTCTGATATTTTTGATATTGAATTAACGTTTACAAGCGCATTTGAAACAATATCGCTTGCGCCCATTTCTGATGAAAGTGCCTGTTTAGTGTAATTTAATGCGTCGGTAATTTTTTCTTGATTTTGAAGTTTTTCTTTTAGTTCAAAAAGTTCAACGTCCTCGTTTTCCTTAAAGTCAATTCTTTCAATTTCTTTAACTTGGTAATCTAAAATATCAAGTTTAACAGCCCGTTGCTGTTCGTCGCCTCCAAGTGAATTTAAATTGTTGTTAATTTCTTTTAACAATTTAATATTATTAGCAAGTTCATCTTTAATATCTTTTATTGCGCTACCTGCGTATTTATCAATTAATTCAAGTTGATTGCTTTCTTTAAGTAGGTAAAAATGTTCGCTTTGGCCGTGTAAGTCTACTAAATGAGTCGTAATCTTTTTTAACGTAGAAACTGAAGTTGATTCTCCATTAACTTTTACGTCATACGTGCCATTTGTTGAAAATTTTCTAAAAATGACTAATTCGTCATCAACGTCATAACCTTGACTATCAAGTTCTTTTTTGACCGATTGATTTTTAGAAACGTCAAAAACGGCTTTGACTGAACAAAAATCAGAGCCGTGTCTAATCATTGATTTATCGGCTTTAGCGCCAAGGACAAAGTTGAGTGAATCAAGTATTACTGATTTACCTGCCCCAGTTTCACCCGATAATATATTGATGCCTTTTGTGAACGGAATTGTAGCCGTTTCAATTAAAGCAACGTTTTTTATAATTAGTTCTTTAATCATTTGAAACGATTTCCTTAATTTTTTGCGTAATTACTTCAGCATCTGTTTTTGACTGAAGAACCATCAACAAAGTATCGTCCCCAGCAATAGTGCCTAAAACGTTATTAAAGTTAAACTCATCAATAATTTTACCAGCAGTATTTGCGCTACCAGCATGCGTTTTTATAACAATTAAGTTATTTGCAAATAAAACAGAGTCAATAATGCCTTTAAGCAAAGATATGTGTGCTGGTGAAACTTGTGTTGCTACGTATGCTTTTTGATAACGATATTTTTTTGTTAAACCGTTTGTTCTAACAAGTTTAAGTTCGTTTATATCTCGTGATATAGTTGCTTGTGTAACGCTAACCCCTAAATTATTTAACTCTTCTAAAAGTTCTTGTTGTCCAAATACTTCTTTTTCGGAAATAATTTTAAGAATTAGTTCGTGTCTTTTTTCTTTTATCATACTAACCTTTTATTTTTTTAATTTTTTTAGTAAACGTGAGTAAAAATTAGAATCTTTTTTTCTTAAAAATCTAATTTTTTTATCTGAACAAAACGTTTTTATAGAACTTTCATAAGTTAACATTTTTTTAAGAACACCATCAATAAATAACCCACATGGACAATTATTTTTTAACGTGATTTCACACGGATTATCTGCTGGAAAAACGAGTGGCCTATTATGGAGGGAATGTGCGCAAAGAGGTGTCATGCTAAACGCGTTAATAGTTGGTGATAAAATTGACCCACCTGCCGATAATGAATAGGCCGTAGAACCTGTTGGTGTACTTATAATTACCCCATCACCGTCAATTCTATCAACGTGTTCGCCGTTAATTGAAACGTCAACTCGTATTATTTTTTCATTAGTGTCATTATATATACGCTGTAAAACAATTTCATTTAATGCGTAGTACACTTTATTATCAATATTTGTTTGTAAAACTAATCTTTCATCAACTATTAGTTCATTATTTTTAATTAATCGAACAGCATCTTCAATTTCGAAAATTTCAAACTCACTTAAAAAGCCGACCTTGCCGGCGTTGATACCCAAAACCGGAACGTTAGCATTGACGATATAATCCACAAGTTTTAAAATTGTACCGTCGCCACCTAAAACTATAAGTAAATCTATATCATATATATTACTATCCGACGCAATTTCAACGTAGTTAAGTCGGAGGCCAAGCGGT
>JAZNVV010000008.1:0-23477 GCA_045593005.1 Christensenellaceae bacterium
CAAAAAACTTACAAGCAATATTTGCAACATAAGAGGAGTTCCTCGTATAACCCAAATTATGCCACGCATTAAATATTTCAAAGGTTTAAAGTTCGACATAGAGCCGAACGCTATTAAAAGTCCAAGCGGTAACGCAAGAACAAGGGTCACGGCAAACAACGAAAGTGTCGTGCCGAACCCTTGCGCAAGTTCCGCTAAAATTTCACTAAAATATTCCATTATAAATTTTACCGGTTAAATTATTATTTATTTTCCTTTAATAACAGATTCGCCAGCCGAGCCTGCTTCAGCACCCATAATAGCATCGCCAAAGCTATCAACGTCAGAATAGTTACCAACTTCAGACGCCTTAACAACTGCTACTTGTTTATTATAAAGATAAGGAACTGAAATGCACATTGCTGCAGCTCTTTCATCAGTAATTGTAAGACCATTCCAAATAAGATCGATAGTACCTGTCGCGAGTAAAGATTCCTTAGAATCCCAATCGATTTCTTGGAAAGTTAAAGCAATATTTAACGAATATGTTTCATTAAGATAAGCAACAACTGCTCTTGCAAGTTCAGTATCAAAACCTGTGAATCTACCTGCTTTTGTATAAGCAATAGGAGCAAAAACAGTATAACCTACAACAATTTCTCCTTCGGCCATTATTTCATTCCAGCTATTGTCCGTTGCACTTTGATAAGGGTTTGTTGCACCATCTAATGCTAACGAATCTTGGACACCAAAAGTTTGTGCTATCGTATCAACCACGCCAGCAGCATTGAGCATAATAAGCGCTTCGTTAATTTTAGACATAAAAGCCTTATCGTCCTTTCTTCCAGCAATACCATAAGATTCTTGCGCTAAAACAAGGTTGTCTACAATAGCAATTTCACCAACAAAATCGCCCTCTACTTCATAATAACCAGCCATAACTGAATCGATAACAACAGCGTCAACAGTACCTGCTTTAAGTTGCGTAAGAGCGTCTAACTGACTGTCAAAAGTAATAAGCTCACTACCGATAGCAAGGTCATTGTCAGACTTGCCACAAGCCGTCGCTGTGAAAAGGCAAGTTATGCCAAGCACTAATGCCAAAATTCTTGTAAATAATTTTTTCATTTTTTACTCCTTTTTATAAAACGATTTCTTTATCGCTTTATTTAACTAAATTATTATTGTAGTTGTATTATACTTTATTGTGATAAAGAAGTAAAGCGTTTTTGAGCAATTTTTAAAATTTTTTTCAATTATAAAAAGGCAAGCCGAAACTTGCCTTTTATATATAATGTTTTATTAATATATTTATTACATACTTTCGTGTATTGTTCTATTAATAACGTCGTCTTGTTGCTTTTTAGAAAGCTTGATAAAGTTAACTGCATAGCCGGAAACTCTTATCGTAAGTTGTGGATATTTTTCCGGATGAGCCTGCGCATCTAAAAGCGTATCTCTATCAAAAACGTTAACGTTTAAGTGGAAACCGTTATTGCTGATATATCCGTCAAGCATATTAACAAGATTTGTTGCTCTTTCTTCCTGTCCCTTGCCAAGTGATGCAGGGGTGATAGAGAAAGTATTTGAAATGCCGTCGCGTGAATAATCGTAAGGTATTTTAGCAACCGATTCAAGAGAGGCAAGTGCGCCGTGCGTATCTCTACCGTGCATAGGGTTTGCGCCCGGTGCAAGTGGTTCGCCTGCCCTTCTTCCGTCAGGTGTGTTGCCCGTCTTTTGACCGTAAACAACGTTTGACGTGATTGTTAAAATAGACGTGGTTGGTTCGCTATCACGATAGGTAGAATACTTTCTAATCTTATTCATAAACGTTTTAACAAGCCAAACGGCAATTTGGTCAACGGCGTCGTCGTTGTTGCCATATTTAGGGAAATCCCCTTCCGTCTTAAAGTCTACAATCATACCTTCTTCATCACGGATAGGATAAACCTTGGCGTATTTTATTGCCGAAAGTGAATCGACAGCGCAAGAAAAACCTGCAATACCCGTAGCGAAAAATCTATGAACGTTAGTATCGTGAAGAGCCATTTCAAGCGCTTCATAACTATATTTGTCGTGCATACAATGGATAAGATTGAGCGTATTAACGTAAAGACCAGCAAGCCAATCCATCATAACTTCGTACTTTGAAACGACTTCAGCATAGTCAAGTGGACCGTCGCCCGTGATAGAACTAAATACTGGTGAAACTTGTAACGCTTTGCCCGTCTTTTTGTCCTTTGTCATCTCGTCACGGCCACCGTTCAATGCGTAAAGCAAGCATTTAGCAAGGTTTGCTCTTGCGCCGAAGAACTGCATATCCTTGCCTTGTCTCATACAAGAAACGCAACAAGCGATAGCATAGTCGTCGCCCATGCGTGAACGCATAAGTTCGTCGTTTTCATACTGAATTGATGAAGTCGTAATAGAAATCTTTGCACAATATTTTTTAAACTGTTCTGGAAGTTTAGGTGACCATAAAACCGTAAGGTTTGGTTCTGGTGCAGGACCTAAATTTTCAAGAGTGTGGAGCATACGATAAGAAGTCTTTGTTACAAGCGTTCTGCCGTCCGTACCCATACCACCGATAGATTCCGTTACCCAAGTTGGATCACCAGAGAAAAGTTCATTATATTCTTTAATACGCATAAACTTAACGATACGAAGTTTCATTACAAACTGGTCGATAAGTTCTTGCGCTTCTATTTCGGTCAAAAGACCGTTTTTTAAATCTCTTTCAATATAAATATCGATAAAGGTCGTGTTTCTACCGATACTCATTGCAGCGCCGTTTTGATCTTTAATTGCGCCCAAGTATCCAAAATACAACGCTTGAATTGCCTCTTTTGCAGTCGTGGCTGGCTTTGAAATATCACAACCGTAAATTTCAGCCATTTTCTTTAATTCTTTAAGCGCTTTGATTTGGTCTGAAAGCTCTTCACGTAAGCGAATTTTTTCTGCCGTAATTTCACCGGTAATTAACGCCTTATCCCCTTCCTTTGCTTCGATAAGTCTATCAACGCCGTAAAGGGCAACTCTTCTGTAATCACCGATAATTCTTCCCCTACCGTAAGTATCAGGAAGTCCTGTTAAAATGTGCGCCGTTCTTGCCGTACGCATTTCAGGCGTATAAGCGTCGTAAACAGCGTCGTTATGCGTTTTTCTATAAGTAGCAAAATCGTTTTTAACCTTTTCACTTAATTGAAAACCGTACATATTAAGCGCCTGTTCAGCCATCTTAATTCCACCAAAAGGTAATAAGCCCCTCTTAAATGGTTTATCCGTTTGAAGCCCTACAATTTTTTCAATATCCTTGTCGATATATCCAGCAGGATGCGACGTGAGTGAAGATATTATTTCCGTATCAGCGTCAAGTACACCACCAGCCTCACGTTCTTTCTTTGAATAATCCATTATTATATCCCAAAGCTTTAAACTGTCCTTTGTTGCAGGCTCTAAAAACTCTGGACCACCAACGTACGGTGTATAGTTACGCTGTATAAAATCTCTAACGTCGATTTCATCAGTCCAGTTACCAATGTTAAATCCTTCCCATCCAACGTATTTCATATTAATCTCCTATTTAGGCACTATTTTACGCCTAGTATTTCTTTTGCTCTATCAACCTGTTCTTTTGCAGGTGATTTGACACCTTTAAGCAAATATGGTATGCCTAATTTTTCGTATTTAACTTCTCCTAAACTATGATACGGCAAAATTTCAATTTTATCAACTGATTTTAGGGTGTTTATAAAATTTTTTAATTTTATTATGTCATTTTCATTATCGGAAAGAGTTGGGCATAATACGTACCTTATCCAAGTAGGCTTGCCGTTATCCGATAAAAACTTTGCAAACGCAAGCGTGTTCTCGTTCCCAACACCAGTGATTTGCTTGTGCTTGTCGCTGTCGATATGTTTTACGTCCAACAAAAACAAATCAACGTAACGCAAAAGTTCACGATATTTTTCAACAAGCGACGCATCTTTATAGTCAAACGTTGCCCCTGCCGTATCTATTGCAACGTGTATATCGTTTTCCTTTAACTTGTGACAAAGCTCTGTTACAAAATCAAGTTGCAAAAGTGGCTCTCCCCCACTTAAAGTAACTCCACCTGAAGATATATAATTTTTGTACTTTAACACTTCTTTAACAGCGTCGTTAACCGACATCTTTTGTCCAGCGTTTACAGCCCAAGTATCGGGGTTATGACAATATTTACATCTTAACTTGCAACCTTGTAAAAAAAAGACAAATCTTATGCCTGGTCCGTCAACTGTTCCAAACGATTCGGTTGAATGAACGTATCCTACCATATTTCCCCCTTTTTGTATTCGCAAAAAGATTATAACACAATATGTTGCGTTTTACAACCAAATCATCAATTATTTTACAAATTGTTAAAATTTATTTTTTTTCGACGATTAATAAAAAATCAAACCGAGTGAAGAAATTATTAAAGCGACGGCGTATGAGGTCAAAAATTGCACTAAAATAATGGTTAAAAAACCTTTTTTTTGAGTTTCTCCTTTGGTAACTAAAAGAGCAGACAAGCAAGGTGGATATAGGCATATAAAAACGCAAAAACCAAATGCTGATAAAGGGTTTAGAAAAGGGTTTACGCTATACGCAAGCGTTGGTATTATTGCCTCTCGCATAAAAAGCCCCGTAATCAACGCAACGCCAACTTCTTCCCCCACAAAACCTAACGGATAAAATATAAAAGTAGATATTTTTCCTATCGTTTGAAGTATAGAATTTTCCTCGCCGTACTCAAATCTAAAATTGAATGACGATAAAAACCATATTATAATACTGACAGCCACGATATACGTCCCTGCTTTTGTTAAAAATTTGACCGTTTTTTCCTTTAATATTACAAAAACGTCGGTAAAAGTCGGTAGACGGTAGGTTGGCATTTCAATAAGCAAATCGCCTAAACTATCGCCAAAAACCGAAAACTTTTTCATTATATATCCTACTACTACGACAGATACAAAAACGACGGCATAAGTAGCTACAACCACTAACGACGGAAATGCAAAAAATCTATTTGCAACCCATTGCATAACAACAAGTTTTGCCCCACACGGCATAAACGCCGTCGTTAAAATTGAGCGTTTGCGTTCTGCCTCGTTTTCGATTATTCTAGTAGCCAAAACACCGTTTACCGTACAACCACACGACGACAGTAGCGAAACACTACTTTTCCCAGACAGCCCAGCCCATCTAAATACCCTATCTAGTATGAACACAATTCTTGCTGTGTATCCAGTAAATTCAAAAATGGAAACGAATAAAAAAGTAAGTAATATTTGTGGCAAAAATGATAATACGTTAAAAACACCCGTCAAAATACCGTCTAAAAGCAATGAAACAGCCCATTTAGGCGCTATCCCGTCTATAAAAGCGCCTAATACTTTGGATAAGTTTTCAAACTGGCGACTTAAAATATCGCTGAAAAACCCACCCACTTTGTTCGACACGTATAAAGACGAAAACATAATTAAAAAAAGACAAATAAATCCTGAAATTTTACCGAGCATAAATCTATCAATTTTTTCAGTAAGTTTTTGCGCTTTTGTTGGAGCTTTTAAAAAGTCTAGATTTTTGTCTTTAATAATCTTTTCAGTTATTACGTCGTTTTTAGTTGCAGTTAAAATCAGTTCATCTATTCCTATCCCTTTTTTTGCCGACACGGGAACTACCGGTATGCCAAGCATATTCGACAATTTTTTAAAATCATATTTTATTCCACTTTTTTGTAATTCATCACAAAAATTAACGGCTAACGTTATAGGCTTGCCAACTGAAATTAACTCATTTAAAAACGGAATACTTCTTTTTAAGTGAGTGCCGTCGACAACGGCTATTATGCCGTTTGCGTTTCCTTTTAATATTTCTTTAATGGCGTTGCGCTCATCATCTGATATTGCCGTTAACGAGTACGCCCCTGGTAAATCGACAACCGTTACGTTACTATCTTTTTTATACACACCTTTTTTGCACCCCACCGTCACACCGGAAAAATTGCCGACGTGTTCGTGGTTTTTCGTAATAGCGTTGAATAAAGTCGTTTTGCCCGAATTAGGGTTTCCTGTTAAAATTATTTCCATATAATACTCCCGTATATCATATGAACAATGCTTTTATTATATTCAAACAACAAAAAAGGTTAAATTTCAGGCAACCGTCGGGGTGAAATTTAACCATTTAATCAATTTTTGTTAAGTTAATCTGCTTTGTTTTGCAAAACCGTTTGACTACTTATGATATATCAAAGTGGGGCTCTATCATATTTTATAATTTAATAACACAAAAAATTCTAATTAATAAAATTACTTTTTATAAGCAAGTTTTAACGTTAATCCGTCAATACCGATAACTACTGCCGATAAAAAAGCAACGCTTAAATCTTGGCAGTCTACGTCGTCGTAAATTTCAAGCTCGTATGAGTTTTTATTAAACGTTTTTTCGTCAGTTTCAAACTCCTCAAAATAAGCGACTTCTTGACCATCAAAACTAACTGTTACACCTTCATCAAGACTGCCGTCAAGTGAAATAGGATACGCGCATTTTGACGCCTTAAAAATCTTACCCCTCTTTGACTTGAATTTACATAACAATTTCTTTTTCTTGCCCGAAGTGTCGAAAATATACGCGCAATTTTTAATAATAGGGAAAATTTTATTGCGTATTGTATATAATTTATTGCCGTCCATATCGTATAATTCGGTTTTGTTTGAAGGTGAAATAATCCTTGCCTTTATAGTAAGCAACTTTTCACCGTCCTCGCTAAAAACGTACGATTTTTGACTAAAACCTTTAAATCTATTTTTTACGTAAACAAACATAACGTTCTCCCTCTTATTATTTAAGTTTATATCCGTCGCAAAATGCCTTTCCAACTTTTTGACCTAGAGCAACGTAATCGTGGTTGACGGGGTCGTAAGTTATAGGCGTGAACTTGTTTAGATCAATCTTTCCGTCCGTCAATATATCTTCATCTACACAAACGTTTACTATTTCCCCTAAAACACAACACTCATCAATTTTAATAACTTTACACTCAAGCGTCATTTTAAGTTGTTCAATAATAGGCGCTTGAACAAACTCGGACGGAGTTGCTGTAAATCCTGACTTTTTAAATTTATCTTTTTCTTTTTTGCCAGATACTATTCCAACGTAATCACACGGGGCAACGTTTTCAGTATCTGCAACGCCAACGGTAAACGCTTGATTTGCTACTAAATTTTCGTACGTCTTATGGCTATCGTCAATACATATTGAAATTTTATTTTCTTCTGCAATTCCACCCCAAGCAGCGTTCATAGCGTTTGGAGTTTTATCGTCGTTATAAGTTGCTATAATTAATACAGGCATAGGGTATAGCCACGTTTTTGAACCTAAATTTTTTTTCATACCTTTTCCTCCTTTTTTGATTATAACATCTAATCATAAAATTTTCAACCCAACTATTAATATTGACAATATTATTGTTGAATGTTATAATTTTTTTAATGGAGATAAAAGTATGAAAGTTTACACGTTGAATTATAATTTTTTATACAAAGACGACGGTTTAGACTTCCACTGGTGGCAGAACAAACCGACTAACGCGCATTCTCATACTTTTTATGAGTTTTTTATTTTAACAAAGGACAAAACCGTGCACAAATTAAATGGTGAAACGAAGGAATTACCACACGGCACACTATGCTTTATCCCACCTAAAATACCTCACGAATTTCCTACAACTAAAAACGCCTCTTACGAACACATTAACGTCTCTGTTACAACGAATAGACTTAAAAAACTTTGCGACGCTATTTTACCCAACCTTTTTGACACAATCAAGGACACTTGTTTTGAAATTGTTTTGTCGCAAAAGCAGTTCGACTATTTTTACGACAAGGCAAAGTCTATTTCAAACGCTAGCATTCAAAACGATTCGCTTGATAAAATATCTATTTGTGAAATGATTACGTCTGCCGTTTCGATTATCTACAAAAAAATCACTAACAAAGTAGATAACCGTCCTGAATGGTTCAATAACTTCCTTGGCAAAATCAATTCGGTGGATTTTTCATTAACGACTATCAATAATATTTACGAGTTAAGCAATTATTCCCCTGCAACTATTATTAAATACTTCAAAAAATACACGGGCGAAACAATAGTTTCCTACGTATGTAAAATTAAAATCAACAGAGCGTGCAACCTGCTTGCTACGACAGATTTTACCGTTCTTAATATCGCAACTTCGTTAGGATATGATAGTTTAAGCCATTTCAATAGAATTTTTAAATCTCACACGGGGCAAACACCGTCCCAGTTCAGAGAACAATGCAAAAATATTAAATAACTAATAAAAAGCCCCACACGGGGGCTTTTTTTATATGTTTATTCTGTTGCCATAAAGACCGTAAGCATCTTCTTTATAAAGATGTGAGTCGCTTGATAGTTGCAAAACTTTAGGATAAACAATTCCATTTTTGTTTGCCTTAAATTCTATCACCGTAACGCCTGTCAACCCCAAATCAAAGGTGGTGCAAAACGTTGGATATGGAACGTCTAAAAGACTACTTAAAAAAGCAAAACCAAAACCTTGATGAGCAAATAAGGCAACTCTTTTATCGTTTTTTTGCAATTCTACGTATCGATTATTTTCCCTATCGTGCTTATATCCTAAACTTTCAAAAAACTTGTCCGTTTCAGTATTTATACGGTCAAATTCTTTCTTAAAGTCTATTTCGCAATCTTTAAAACAATCGTGGGTATACCACTCGCTACCAAGTCGCTTAACGTCTTCACGCCTGAACATTTCTATAAATTCATCACGGGAATACGCCCATTGTCTAACGTTTTGCTCGTTAAAGACGCAAAGCGCTAACCAAGTGTAATGCTCGTTGGTCCAGTCAAGGTAGGTTACGTCCTTATTTAGTATTTTTGCCGTTGGCGCTGCCGTCATTTTAGCGCGCTCCGAAGTGGAACAATAAATTTCGTCAAGACCGTATTTTTTAAATCTCTTTGATAAGGCGTTTGCCTGCTTTATACCATTTTTTGTCAAACTGTCTGGGTTGTAAATAGGATCGCCGTGCCTTACGTAATAAAAAATCATTTCATAACCCCAAAGTAATATATGTTTTATTATACTTTAAGTTTTTTAAAAGTCAATAACTATTTATAATATTACTCTTAACGTTATAATTTCAAACGGTTTTACAGTCAATTCAACGTTATTGCAATTTTCACTTATTGCCGTTATGTCTTCTTCTATAAGGTTATTCAAGCGAACTTCTTTTGCATTGAAACCAAACGATAACTTTACTTTTGTACGTTTGTTAAGCGTTTCGTAAAGTCTAATTATATAGCCATTGCCGTCCTCTGCTTTTTTAACCGTTTCAACAAGTACGTTGTCATTGTCAACGGCAATAAATGGCACGTTTTCACACATACGTTCCCCCTTATTTTTAACCGAAACAACAATCGGTGGGTTATTAAGCAAGGTTGATGCCTTAAACGTTTTACTATCGCGCACAGAGCCACTATGCGTAAATAGCGAATAGGTAAACACGTGCTTTCCCTTATCTGCCGTAACGTCAGGGTCCGTTCCACACTTGAGCATTGTAAGTCCTACGTTAGTGCCTTTTACTGAATAACCGTATTTGCAGTCGTTCATTATCGCAACGCCGTAACCCGTATCGGATAAATCAACGTATTTATGGGCGCAAACTTCAAACTTGGCAACGTCCCAAGAAGTATTGTTGGTTGTTGAACGCTCAACGTTACCAAACTGTATGTCAAACGTCGCTTTGTCGGTATTGACGTCTATCGGGAAATGCGCCTTTAACGCAATGTGTTCCGTTTGCCAATCACACTCTGTTATAAAGTCAATTCTATTTAAATCATTGTAAAATTTTATTTTTTGAACAATCGTAGATTTTTCAAACTTTTTAACGACTTCAAATCCGGCGCCCGTTGCATCAGCATATTCTTTTGCTGAAATTACTTCGTGTACGGGGTAACTTTTTTCGTTATAATAATCACGTAATTCCCAGTTATCGTACATAGGTGGGAAATCTTCATACGCAACTAATTCATTACCCTTTTTACCACTCAATAAAACTTCACGCAGGTTGACTTTGTCGTATATGCTAACCATTTCATAGTTGTCGTCAAACACAACTTTAAAGTAGTCGTTTTCAACAACTTTGCCGTCAATTTTAACCTTTCCTTTACTAAACGGCTTAACAACTGAAATTGCTTTTGGTTTTAAATTTTTAACAAAGTATTCGTTTTTGCCGTCGCTAACTAACGCATCAGCAACAAAAGAGTGTGGGTTAAAAACTGCAATTTCGCCGTCGTTTAACACAACGTTTTTAGAAAGTTCGTTTAATGCGTCTTTTGTTACGGCATCAATATCTTCAAAAAGTTTTGCGTAATCTTTATCCGTTTGGTCATAGACTTCTTTAATAGAAGACCCTGGTATAATATCGTGGAACTGATTAGTTAAAGCTAATTCCCAACATTTATCAAATACGTCCTTTGGATACGGCTTTTTACAATACACTTCCGTCATAGAAGACAAAATTTCAGCGTTTTGCAAAGCGTATTCAGCTTTTCTATTGTTACGCTTATTTTTAGCCTGCGAAGTATACGTGCCACGGTGGAATTCAAGATATAATTCACCCACCCATTTTGGCAAACGCTTTTCGTTCTTTATTGCATCTTGCTCTATAGCTTTAATAAAATCTAATGCAAACTGCATTTTGACTGCAGGCATTCCGTGTACACCGTAAGTCATTCTTGTAAGCCTATCTATATCAAGTGAAATAGGCCCTCCACCACCGTCGCCAAAGCCATAGGTAATAATGGCTTTATTCGATAAGTTTTTGTTCTTATAACGGTTATAAGTGCCGGAAACGTAACTAGGTCGTCCCTCTGCATTATAAACGCAAGTTCTATCAACCCTATCTAACGTACTTGTGGTCGCCGTTAAAAAGTGAGTAAAAATATTTGTTCCATCAATACCTTGCCAGTTGAACGTGTCGTAAGGCATAGTATTATGGTCGTTCCAACTAATTTTGCTTGTTACAAAATAGTCAACACCACTCTTTTTAAGAATTTGTGGTAGTGCTGCAGAATATCCAAACACGTCGGGTAACCAAAGCATTTTGCTATCAATACCGAACTCATCTTTGAAGAATTTTTTTCCGACCAAAATTTGTCTAACTAAACTCTCTCCAGAAGACAAGTTGCAATCGGCCTCTACCCACATAGCGCCTTCAGCCTCCCATCTACCTTCGGCTATGCGCTGTTTAATTCTTTCATACAAAGCAGGGTCCTCTTCCTTTACTGCCTTATATAAATACGGTTGAGAAGACATAAATTTATATTCAGGGAAACGCTCCATATTGTTTAATACGGTAGCAAAGGAACGTTGAGCCTTTTCCCTTGTCTGAATAACGGTCCAAACCCAAGCAATATCTATATGCGTATGCCCTATTGCTGTAATTTCGACGTCGTTAAAGCCTGCCTCAACCTGCTTGCCAAACGTCTTATACATATTTTCCATTAAATATGCACGCGCGTCGCGGACAGTTTTCGCAAATACGTCCGACGTCAAATCGCGCCAGTCCACCATAGAAACTGCCGTATTTAGCGTTTCTAAAAGCGTTGCGTACACACGCGTGTTTTGATGGATTGAATATTCTAACGCTTCATATCCAAGCAATAAATCCACGTATAAATTTTCAACGTCGACGTCTATAACGTTTAGGTTCGCTATAAAATCAAGTAGCATTTTATTTTTAAAAGCACTACTGTAATTACCACTCATTACAAATCCATTATAAGCGTATATATAAATTTTATGTTTGCCTTCTGGAACTATAAATGAACGGTGGTTTACGTCAAGACCTTGTTCCGTTCTACCATCCATATAGACTATGAATTGTGGATTATCGGCATCCCAACCATCCGTGTCGGTGCATACGTAAACTTCAGCGCGCTCATTTTCGGCAAGTTTTGGCACGTCTATTTCAAAATAAAACCATGCGTGATAATCGGGTTTGCCAGCCCACTTGTCAGCAGGTGAAAAATGTTTTCCTAAATTTTTAACGTCTGGTGGGTTAACGCCAGTCTTGTAACCATCACACTCAAGATGATAAACGTTTTCGATAATCGCAGAACTTTTTACACAACGATTTTTTAGCATAAAAGCGTGATTTTTTATTCTTTCCATTAAATCAGGCATAGTATTGCTCCTCTTTTATTTTTTTGCTTTTAAAGTATAACATTTTAACGTTGTAAAGACCAGTTCTTTTTTTTAATAATATAGTGATTTTTTTTAATCATTAATTCAATTTATTGCATTGATTACGCCTTTATATTATAATATTACATAGTTAAAAAAGGAGAAATTTTATGATTTTATCTATAGGCGAAATATTAGCCGATATGATAGGCGAAAAAAGTGAGAACGGAATTTCATACACTTGTATGCTTGGAGGCGCGCCTTTTAATCTTGCGTATAATGCAAAGTTAGCAGGGGCAAAGGTGGCGTTTATCGGCAAAGTCGGTCACGACGGCATAGGCGATTTTTTAAAATCCACAGCACAAAAAGCAAAACTTGATAAGTTAACTATTCAAACAGATGAAAATAAAAACACAACTTTAGCGTTTGTAACCCTAACCGACGGGGAAAGAGATTTTAACTTTTTTAGGCGCGAAACAGCCGACTACTCTATTGACGTTAGCAACCTAAACCTTTTTGAATACGATAACCTTAATATAGTACATTTAGGCTCACTTATGTTGTCCGAAAAGGCAGGAAAAAAGGTCGCTAAAAAGGTTGCAAGCATGACTAAAAAAGCAGGCAAACTTTTGAGTTTTGACCTCAATTTTAGACACGACATTTTTGGCACGCCTGAAAATGCAAGAAAGGCTTATAAACCTTATATCGAAAAAGCAGACATTGTTAAATTTTCAGAAGAAGAACTTGCTGAATATACAGGTTTGGTCAATTTTGACGACGCCGTTAACGCTGTAAAAGCGCCAAACAAGTTAATAGTTATAACTTTAGGCGCAAAAGGTAGCGCGTATTATTATAACGAATTGCACGGCACGATACCAACCGAACCTATAAAACCGATAGACACAACGGGCGCAGGTGATGCCTTTTTTGGAACACTTTTGGCTTGTCTTGACGGCAAAGAATTTAATAAGGAAAATTTAGAAAGTGCCCTTGTTAAAGCCAACAAGGCAGGGGCAAATACCACTCAATTTAAAGGAGCAATTAAGTTATGACCGACCTTAAAAAATTAGTTAAAGAGCCTATCTTTTTTAACCGTAACAGAGTATTTAGAATTTACCTTGGTGGTAAACCTTATGAAAAACTTTTCAACGACGGCTACGACGACGGAACGGACAATAACTTTCCTGAAGAATGGATTGCAAGCAAAGTAAAAGCAATTAATCCAAAATATTTTGGTGAGCGCGACGGCGTATCCGTTATCCGTGATACAGATATTTATTTTGACGACCTTTTAAGAGATTATGCCGACGACCTATTAGGTCCAAGGAAATACGATTGTCTTGTTAAGTTTTTGGATAGCGCAATTCGTTTGCCTTTCCAAGTCCACCCAACAAAAGAGTTTTCAAGAAAGAATTTTAACAGCGATTACGGCAAAACTGAAGCGTGGCTTGTAGTTGCAACACGACCAGGTGGAAAATTATATTTTGGCTTTAAGGATAAAATGACTGCCGAGCAACTTTGCGAACTTGAAAACAAAAGTGAAACTGAAAAAGACATAATGGGCTCTCTTTTATGTGGCGTTGACGCAAAGCCTGGCGATATTTGGCTTATAAAAGCAGGTCTTATACACGCAATCGGCGCAGGTTGCACTATTGTAGAAGTTCAAGAGCCAACCGACTTTACAATTCAGCCGGAACGCTGGTGTGGCGACTATCACTTAACGTATGAAGAAGAATATATCGGGCTTGATAAAGAGGTTGCTATCGGCGCAATTAATTTTGATATTTACGGCGAAGATGCAAAGGCATATGCAAAAGTTACACCTACCGTCGCTGTTGATACCAAAGGATATAAGAAAGAAGTTTTAATCAGTTACGACGATACTCCTTGCTTTGCTGAAAATAGACACACCGTTTCTAACGGCGAAAGTTTTGTCCTTGACTATGCGCCAGCCGTTTATATTTGTTTAGAAGGTGAAGGTGAAATTATAGGCGAAGGATACCACAAAAAAATTAAGCAGGGCGACTACTTCTATCTCCCTTACGTTGCTGAAGGTAAATTTAAGGTTAAATCGGATACAAAAGCAGTTTTAATTGAATGTTTGCCATCAAAGCAATAACTTAAAACGAATATCTAATAATTTATAACTAAATTAAGCAATTAAAAAGAGCAAGACTACACGCCTTGCTCTTTTATTTGGTCAACTTTCACAATACCGTTATACCTAAAACTGCCCCTTAACCATCAATAAACACTATGCTTGCATTTAAAAATAAATCGTTATTATTTGCCACGACAATTTTGTCAAATTGTTCTTTTGTCCCCATAAAATTAATTTTTTGAAGATACAAACAGCCTGCAAACGCACCTTCGCCCAAGTATAATAAAGACGGGTAAATTGTAATTTCAGTAAGCGTTACGCAACCGGAAAATGCGCCTTCGTAAATCACTTCCACTCCTTTATTTAAATTAACGGAATACATATTTAAACTATCTTTGAAGGCATTTTTATTAATCTTCTTTACCGACGATGGCAAATTTACAGTTCTAAACGTGCTTTCTATAAAAGCTCCTTCGCCTATTTCACGAACGTCAAATCCGTTTATTTTATCTTCAAAGACAAGTTCTTCATTGATATTTTGATCATAAATTGCCGAATTAATTACGTACCCTTTTGTATCCTGTGTGTATGAAAGACTTAAATTCGTTACCATATAGCGCTCACAACGAATACATTTTCCATATTCATTCGGCGTATGCCATAATTCATCTAAAACTTCTTCATAACTATCTTCGCACACCTCGCACGTGTATTTGCGCTTTCCTACCGTTTCACACGTTGGGAAGATGACTGTTTCACCCAAATAATTATGACTGCAACAAGACGAACATTTATTGCACGACGCAGTTATCAACAATATTAAAATTAGAGTTATCGAAAATATCTTCTTCATAAGTAACTTTTAGCCCTATTTAATAATAGACCACTCTTTTATTAATAAATTTAATGACGCTTTAGCATTTGCTGGCGAAGTCGACGGCAAACAGACTGCTTGAATATTATAAATGTTTTCATTGAATTTTTTATAATATTTATAAGCAGTTTTTCCGTTTATAAATATTTTGTTTACGGCAGAATTATTCAAAATCAAACTTAAATCGTTAGGACAAACGTTTTTAATTGAACTATCTGCGCTACCAGTAATTTCACAACTTTTTATGACGTCCCACAACGCAATTTTATGTTTGTGTAAAAAAGCCTTTTTATCTTCAATCGAAAGTGGCTCTTTATCAGAAAAAACTGCTGAAACAACTTTCCAAAATCGGTTTTTGCCGTGTGCGTAAAAAAACTCTTGCTCACGCGATTTTACAGAAGGAAAACTGCCTAATATTAAAATTTTTGAATTACCGTAGTATTCCGGTGGGATATTATGAACAACTAACATACAAAAATTACAATAAATCTTTTATTAGATTATATTATTTTAGATATAATCACATAATATAATTAGGCGTTGCCTAATTTTAAAGCATAAATTAAGCATTACCTAATATAATGCAAATATGGAAAAGAATTTAGATTTAATAATTTCTAAAAACTTAAAGCGTGAAATTGAGCAATCTGGCATGAAAAAGAGTGAAATTGCCGACGCTATAGGTGTTTCAAGAGCGACAATTTCGCAATACTTATCAGGGAGAGCGCAACCAACCCTTGCCACGCTATCTAAACTTTGCGCTATTTTAGACTGTTCTGCTGACGACATTTTAGATATAAACTCTACAAAATAAATATAAAAATAAAAGACCGACGACGTCGGTCTTTTATTTTAACTTTTACTATAAAAACTTTCGCCCCGTCCGACTACTTTTGTATATTTTTCCTGAACTTTAACGGCGTAATTTTCATTTGTTTTTTAAAAGTTTGTATAAAATGGTTATAATCATTATAGCCACATTTTTCAGCAACGTCCACCACTCTTAACTCCGTCGTTTTTAATAGCGAAACAGCATGCTCCATACGTTTTTCATCAACGTATTTGTGAAAGGTTTTATCAAACGCTTTTCTAAACAGCGAATACAACTGCTTTTTGTTTATATAAAAAGTTTCTGCAACGCTATCTGCCGTCAATTTTTCAGCAATATTGTTGTTAATATATTCCGTTATCTTTTCAATCAGCGACGACTTTGAAAAGGTTATTGCTTCGCTTAAATAGTAACTCAAAACACATGATTTTAAAATGTTTCTTATAGAAACGTTTTGTTCTTCCGACAAATAGGTCAATTCGCCGTATTTTTTTAACATGTCGACACTATCAAAACCATTTTCTTTTGCAAAGTTAACTACGTTCTCGCTCTCGTCATCTTTACGATATTGCCCGAAGATTATATACCCTACAATCTCTTTTTCATACACAATAGGCTCAACCGTTTCGTTTAAAAAAGCGTGGCATAGATATGTATACCCCGTGCCTGTTGACTTGCACTTTTCAAACCCACAGACGTCGCAGTTAAGGCACTTTTTATACAAATCGGGCTTTGACCTAACCACATTGCAATAAGAAGTTATACTATTGCCCATATTTGACGCAACGTAATTGAATTTACTATCAAAAACGCTAACGGGAGTTTTAATTATAAGGCTTAAATCTTTTAACAACTCCCCCAGTTTTTGTTTGTTAAATAATATATCCATATTTTTATTGTATCATATTTTTTTGAAAATATAATAGTAAATGAGCATAATTTTTCTCAAAAACAATGTTTTTTATCTTTATATTATATATAAAGAGCAGTTTTACATAATATATAATTAAAAAAAAGGAGAAAATTATATGAAAGCAAAAGATTTTTTAGCCGAAGGCGAAGGCATATTAAGACTTAAACCAACGTGGGTGCCAAGAAGTTTCTGCCGTCCTGGTAAACGAATTAAACTTCACCCAGATGATTATTACGTTTTAGGTTTAGAGCGTGGTGGAATAGACGAAAGATGGCTATCTTCTACGACGTGGGCTGAAAACGGTCCTGACACACCTTTTGACGAAGGCTTAAGCTACGTTGTGTCGTCTGACGGAAAACAGCAAATGTTATTGCGCGACGCCGTTTCGGAATTAAAAGGCGACCTTATCGGTAATGCGCTTTTTAATAAATATGGCAAATGGCCTATGTTCTCAAAGTTTTTCGATAACGCAGGTCCACTTCCTCACCACATTCACCACGACCAAGAGCACGCTCAAAGGGTTGGCGCTGACGGCAAGCCTGAAATGTACTTCTTCCCTGCAGAAATGAATAACCACGGGGGCGAATTTCCTTTCACGTTCTTTGGCATTACGCAAGGCACGACCAAGGAAGAAATTAAGGCTTGTCTTGACAACTTTACAAAGGGCGATAATAAATTATTGAACTATTCACAAGCGTACAAAATTGAACTTGACACCGGTTGGGACGTTCCTCCAAGGGTTTTACACGCGCCTGCAAGTTTATGCACGTATGAACCACAGTTTGCTTCTGACGTATACGCAATGTATCAGTCCGTTTTATACGGTGGTCAATGCGTTTCACCTGACCTTCTTTGGAAAAACTGTCCGGAAGAAGAAAAGGGCAACACCGATTACTTACTTGACGTTATCAACTGGGATTTGAATACCGACGTAAACTTTAAGCAGAACAGATTTATGCGCCCTGTAGTTTCTTCTGAAAGCGAAAAGCATAAAGAAGAATGGATTTGCTATAAATGTAAAGAAGTTTCAGCAAAGCGCCTCACCGTTTATCCAGGTCAGACGGTTGTTATTAAAGACGCCTGCGCTTACGGCATTATAGCGATTAAAGGTAAGGGCAAATTTGGTAAATGGACAATCGAAACACCTACCCTTATTAGATACGGTGAACTCACTAACGACGAATTTTTCGTAAGCGAAGACGCTGCTAAAAAAGGCGTTACTATCACAAATGATAGCGATACTGAAAATTTAGTAATTCTTAAACACTTTGCTGAAAACCCTGACCTTAACTTTTAAGGAGAATTTATGTGGTACGAAAATAATTATAGACGTCACCTAATCGATATGCATATCGACGACTGGAACGACGAATTTTTATCTCAATTCGACCCAGACGCTTACGTCAATAATCTTATAAATGCAAAAGTTCAAAATGCAATGATTTACCTTCAATCGCACGTTGGACTTTGCAACTTCCCAACAAAGACGGGCGTTATGCACAAAGCCTTTGTCAATAGGGAAAACACTATACGTGATCTTATAGACAAATGCCACGCAAACGGTATAGCCGTAACTGCATATTACAGCCTTAACTATAATACCATTGAGCACGATCGACATCCTGACTGGCGACTTGTTCACGCAAGTGGTATTTCAAGGCGTGACGGTGGCACTTCTAAAGAAAAGAATAGGGCCGACCAACTTTTATTTGCTTCACCACAAAAGGCAAGGTACGGGCTTTGCTGTCCAAACAACCCTGATTATAGAAAATTTACCTACGCCCAGATTGACGAAATGCTCGACTATTGTGGCGATATTGAGGGCGTTTTCTTCGATATGCCGTTTTGGGACTACACCTGCTACTGCCCTGAATGTAGAAAAAAATGGGCGAAAGAAGTCGGTGGTGAAATGCCTGAAAATTTCCAGTTTGGCGACAAAACGCACCAAACGGTTATGCGAAAGAAGACCGACTGGATGGGCGAGTTTATTCAATCGGTTACCGATTACGTTAAGAAAAGTCACCCTAATTTATCCGTAGAACACAACTACGCAAGCGCTGTTGCCGTTGATACGGACTTTGGTTGCGCTGAAGAAGTAAACAACGCCAGCGACTTTGTCGGAGGGGACCTTTACGGTGGAATAATAAACCACTCTTTTGCTTGCAAACTGTATAAAAATATCACCAAAAATATGCCGTTTGACTATATGTTTTCACGTTGTAAACCAGGTCTCACTTGCCACACTCTTACTAAAACCGACGACGAAATTCGCACCGAAGTTTTTATGAACGTCGCTCATCACGGCGCAACGCTCGTCATTGACGCTATTGATCCTGTTGGTACAATGGATGAACGTTTCTATAACAAAATGGGCAAAATTTTTGCCGAAGAAATTCCTTATGAAAAATATCTTAACGGTAAAATGGTTGAAGATATAGGCTTGTATTTTAGTTTAATGAGCAAGTTCAACTCTCACGGCGAAGATTACGACAACTTAAAATCGCTAATAACCGTTAGTAGCAATTTTATCGAAAGAAAAATCCCTTACGGCGTAACGGGCAACTTCCATACCCTTGACGGCTATAAGGCTATCGTGTTATCGCTTGTTACCGAAATGGAAAAGGACTTTGACCGAATTATAAAATACGTTGAAGACGGTGGCAACCTTTACATTAGTGGAACGGAAAATCCTAAACTTTTACACGCTTTGACTGGTTTAGAAGTAGTCGGCAGAACGGAAGAAAACCCTGTTTACCTTGCGCCTAACTGCGACGACGTGTTCCTTTACTTTAATAAAAAATATCCACTCCATTTTAACGGCACAGCGCCTATCGTTAAGGCTAGTAAACCTGTTGAAGTTTTGGCAACGCTCAATTTACCTTATACTACTGCAAATGAATTTAGGTTTGCGTCTATCCACTCTAATCCACCGGGCATCAACACCGACTACCCTGCGATTATAAAGACAAAACTCAAAAAAGGTAATATCATTTGGTCGGCAGTTCCTATTGAAAGCGTTAATATTTACGAATATAAGGAAATATTTAACAATCTTTTATCTTTATTATTGACAGACTATAAACCGTCTTTTAAGTGTAATAGTAGCGACGGCGTTGAACTTACCCTTTTTGACCACGGTGACTACTTAACACTTAACGTCGCAAACGTTAATGAAGTTCCCGTTTCAAAGGTCGTGAACACGTTTGACGCATACGTTAAGGTCGAAAACGTGCCAAAAGGCGTTTTCTTACTACCGGACAACACCCCTGTTGATTTTACTTATGCTGAGGGATATGTTTCCTTTAAGGTAGAAAATTTCAAAATTTTCCAAATGTATAAAATCGAAAAATAAACTTTAATATCCTAAAATTATTTATATTATTTTTAAAAAAGAGCTATCTTCCGATGGCTCTTTTTACTCTGTTATTTACGTCACGTTTTTAGGGTACACATGTGGGACAAAAAGTATTTTTTATATTTGCCCTTGCATTTTTGCAATTATAAGTCCACTTGCTACCGAGCATCCGATGTCTTTAATAATTTCGTATATTCCTTTAAGAATAGTCTTTAAGGGCGCTTTCTTTTTTTTATTGAGAAGTTCTTTCGCAATTAAGGCATTTTCTAATAGTTCGTTTCGTTTTTCTTCAGTTGTTTGAATTGCTTGAATTTTACTTAGCAACTCATCTATCATATCTTGTGCTAGTTGAAAATTATACTCGACCTCTTGTGTTGAATTAACATTACCTATTTGCATAGGGGAATTTTCTATATTAAACTGTGTACCTATAATAGTTCCTTTTTCACTTGAATTCATTAAAACAATTTCGTCAACATAGTCTTTTTTGTTCAAAAAATAACGCTTGCCATTTTGAGTTAAACATGCTGCAGCCGTAAAACTTCCTCCACTTAAAAAAGACGGTCGCCCTTGATATTCAATTAATCCTTTACGGTTTAATTCCTGCATCACTTCGTACGAACAAACGCTTCGATTTATTATAAAAATTGTTTCTTTTTCCCCTTGTTCAATTAAAACTTTTAACACCTGCTCTGATTCATTGTCCAAAGAAAATACTGGATGGTTACGCAAGATTCCTCTAATATATATATTTTTTTGCTGAAAATAAACTCTTGCCTTATGCTCTATGCGACCAAAAAGGGGCTGATTATCTCCCCACGACATTTTTGACAAAAAACCCTCATTTACTAGCAATCGAATTATGCTACGCAAATTACTTTCTTTTATATGATTATCACAAGCATTTAGTTCATCACGCAAAATTTTAGGATAATCAGTCTCATTTTCCAAACATTTTTGTAATATCATCTCCGATTCGTTGTCTAAAAATTGCATATTCTTCTCGTCCTCAAATTTATTTATGCTTTTAATTTTTCCTTATAATTTGTTTGATATTATTAACCGTTAACCATGGCTTTTTTCTATGTATCATGCTATGCCTATTATTTCTTGTTTTCTCACTACAAACCCAAAATTTGTTTTTTCTTTTGTTCGAAATCTTCTTGTGTAATCAAGCCGTCGTCAAGCATTTCCTTTAATTCTTGCAATTGTTCTTTAGGCGATTTTATCTCAGTCGTTTTTTCTTCTTGTTTAACAGTAGAAGACTGCTCTAACGTTTTTTCGTTTAACATATATTCAAGCATGGAACAAACAGATTGCAGATTTTCTTTCATGTTTCGATACATCCAACCGTTTTTATCCCAATCAACGTTATCAACATATGTAATCACAATTTGCGGACAATCGAAATCATTTAAGCGAATAATCAACTTTAATTGATTGCATTTTTCATTAATATTACGGCTCATACTACTACCAACAATAAGACCTCCTAATCCGAAAAATGCACCTCCAATAAGTGCGGAACCTGCTCGCCCTTGTACTTGTGATTTACCATTCTCATAAACTTCGTAATTAATAATATCTGAAAACTTATAAGCTTTAGAATAGATTTTACCTTTTTGATAAAAAAATTTTTTGTTTTGGTTGTCTATCAAAAGTTTAGTGTAAGACCAACCACTTGCTAAAATGGAGATTTCTTTGGTAATTACGAAATCCGAATCTGGAATGGCTTTTTGTTGTTCTTCTTTTTGTATTTGAGCAATTATTATAGGTTTCAATTCTCTTTTAATGGGACGCAATGCTAATTCGTCTGTTGTTTTTCGACAATCGAAAATAACAAAAAGAATAAAAGCAACCCCTACAGTTATAAGGAAAATTCCTCCCACAAGACCGACGGTATTAGAAGAACTGTAGCCAGTATCGTAAGATAAAAGGAAAATGCCTAATGCGCCTAAAAACAACAAGGCGAAAATACCTATACCGATATTTTGAGCACGTTCTTTTTTTGCATATTTGATTTTTTCTTCGGCTGATAAACTTTTTAATTTTTCTTTCGATTGATTTTCTAATTCTTGTTTCATTTGATTTATTTTGTTGTTCTCCATACCTGTTCTCCTAAAATTCGTATAAAAAGTGCGCCCATAGAGAGCGCACGAAAAACGCATCTCTCAATGTTGCTACACATTTTCCCTAAAACCAGGCGAGAGCATACGTTTTTACCAACAGTATGCCCTGATTTTAGGCTATTAAAAATGTGTAGCATATTTATTATACCATATATTTTCAAAAAATTCAATCCCTTTTGCCCTTTGCAAATCAATTATATAGGTTCAAATCCCATTGGGCGTAATTTTAACATACCTTGACTTAAAGTGTGTGGGACGAAATCTATCGTGGTATTTTTCTAAAAAATTGCATTAAAAAAGACCTATAAAAGCGTAAAAATGCTCTTATAGGTCTTATTTTTTACTATTAAACGCTTATTTCAGCGCAAAAATAAAAAATATAGGTCTATAAGCAAAATACTTATAGACCCATACGAGTGGCTGCCTCTGTCAGACTCGCCCGAAGCAACACCTTTAGCGAAGCATCTCTTATTTGTAGCTCTTTGCGTTGCGTAGGTCCTATTGCGTAGCAATAGCACAGACGACTGTAATTACAACGTAATTACTCGGCAGTTCAGTTGCAAGGCAACTGAAAAAAGTCCAACACCGTTTGGTGCTGGACTTTGTTTGTGGCTGCCTCTGTCAGACTCGAACTGCCGACAACGCGGTTAACAGCCGCGGGCCCTACCTGCTGAGCTAAGAGGCAATTACAAAGGCTTCCTCTTCTTGAGAAAGCCCTTATGATTGGATGCGGCAACGTCCTATCTTCCCATATCGTCACCAATATAGTATTTTCGGCGCTGGTAAGCTTAACTTCTGTGTTCGGGATGAGAACAGGTGGTTCCTTACCGCCATTATCACCGCAATGGTATATAACAGATTCCTCTGGTTATATCTATTTAATTTACGCAGTATCACAACTACATAGAAAATATCACATCTATCTTGATTCTGTCAAGCAAATCTTCTTCCTTTTTAAGCTCCAGCTTTTTCTACTTTCGTTAAGTTTCCATATCAATTCTCTTTCTCTCATTTTATTGAGATCAAGCCCTCGACCTA
>JAZNVV010000009.1:0-41919 GCA_045593005.1 Christensenellaceae bacterium
GTTTTTATAAAGGCTCTGCTACTTCACTCTATTGCTTTTTGACGGCAAAATACTGACGAAATACTTTTTAAGCCGTTCGGTTACATACCACAAAGGGTATGCTATTAAGTTTATGATTTTATATTTGGATACTGAAACAACTGGTTTAAGACCAGGTAATATTTGTCAACTATCCTACGTTATGCAGGATACTTTTGGTGTAGTTGCAAAAAATTTCTTTTTTACGGTAGATGCCGTTGAATATTCAGCGTATATGGTTCATGGCTTTTCCGTGCCGGAGCTATTCCGTTTATCGGGTGGTAAACGCTTTAATGCTTTTGCTGAAGAAATTTCTTTTGACATAAAAAATGCCGACGCTATCGTTGCGCATAACGTCGATTTTGACCTTGCATTTTTGCGTGCTGATTTTGATAAAGTTAAAGTGCCGTTTAATTATAAACGGGCTATATGTTCAATGAAAACAGCTGTTCCAGTATGTAAACTGATGCGAAGTCGTGGGACGGGGTATAAGTATCCTAAACTGACTGAATTTTGTGATTTTTTACATATTACTGAAAGCGAAATTTCAGAGTATGAAAAAAGATGGTTTGGTACGGTTTCACACAGCCATGACGCCCGTTTTGATACCGTGGCGCTTGCATTATGCTTTAATAAGGCTATGCAAAATTACCCTGAATTTTTTTGCTTTAAGGAGTTGTTATAATGGACGTATCGTTTTTAGACGTGCTACTTTCAGTTTTTTCATTAGTGCTTTTGGCTGTGCCTGGGTTTATAGTGGGCAAGATGAAGTTATTGCCAGAAAAAGGAAGTAAGGCGCTTACTTCGGTATTATTATTTGTAGGACAACCAGCCTTAACGTTTATGAGCTTTCAAAAAACGGCTTATAATAAAGAAATAGTTTCTAACTTATTAATGGTTGCAGGGCTTGCCGTTTTAGCGCACCTGTTAATGATTTTTGTCGTGATAGGTTTGTTTTTTAAAAAGGCAAAAACGGACGAAAAATTGCGTGTAGTTAGCTATGCAAGCATATTTGGTAACTGTGGGTTTATGGGACTTCCGTTTTTACAAATGTTATTTGGTAACGGCTCTCCACAAGCGATTATGTACGGTGCTGTTTTTGTTGCCGTGTTCAATACGTTCAGTTGGACGGTGGGCATTTACCTTATCACACATGATAAAAAGTACATAAGCGCAAAAAAAGTCGTTCTAAATCCACCGTTTATAGCCCTTATAATTTCATTACCACTTTATCTCATAATGCAAAAACCTATCAACATGATAGGGGTGGAAGGCACTTTCTTACGCTCTTTATTTGAAAAAGTTTATATAAGTGGTAATTACCTTAGTGAACTTGTAACGCCACTTTCTATGATAATTTTGGGCATTCGCTTATCGGAAATGAAGTTTAAGCAGGTTTTTATGGACTATCACTCATACATATCTACGTCGCTAAAATTAGTGATTATGCCAGCGCTAGGATATCTTATTTGCGCTATTTTGCGCGTGCCCGAGCTTATTAAGTGGGCAATATTTTTTGAGTGCTGTATGCCGACGGCAACGCAAACGCTCTTGTTTTCCGAACAATACGGCAACGAACCACACGTTTCAAGTTCGGCTGTGTTGCTTGCAACCGTTAGTTCAATCTTTACGATACCACTTATGTATTTATTGTTCAGCGTTATAGGGTTTTAGTGGTCAATTTATTTGACATAAAAACGTTATAATGTTAAAATATTTTAGTAATAAATCATTTAATAAGGAGATAGTTATGAAAAAAGTTATTTGCAAAAAGATTTACGATACTGAAACTGCTACAGTTGTTAAAAAGAACACGTTTGGCGTTTACGGTGATCCTACTGGTTATGAAGAAACACTTTTTATCACGCCAGAAGGTTTATATTTTATGTATACAAACGGTGGCTCGGCATCAAAGTACACTACTGAAAAAATTGAGAGAGTGTCAAAAGCAAAAGCATCAAGTATACTTTAATTATCTATCCTCACGTTTATCGTGAGGATTTTTATTATGTAAAATTTCATGTATTTTTGGTTTATACTGACAAAAAGATAAATAAAAAACTTTGAAATTATATATTAATATTGTTGCAAAATTATGCAAAAAGTGATATATTAAATAAGCCTTTAAGGAAGGTAATTAAATAATAGGGGTGTCGCCAAGCGGTAAGGCCACGGACTCTGACTCCGTTATTCGTTGGTTCGAATCCAGCCACCCCTGCCAAAAAATAAAGCACCCAACGTGGGGCTTTTTTTTGATAAGGGAAGTAAGGATAAGTTGTGGCACTTTGGTTCGTCGCTTGCGTCCTGGCGAAAGCCAGCATCCAGCCACCCCTGCCAAAAAATAAAGCACCCAACGTGGTGCTTTTTAAGTTATAAACATTTTTTGAAAGCAAGTTTTAGTTATTTCTTGAAAATATATAATCAATGTGTTATAATTTATAAAAAAATTCAAGGTGGTTTTTATGAACGGTAAAATAAATAGTTTAAGCCAAGTTGCAAGTATACGTCGCTACACTATTACGGAAGGTAGCGCAAAAGGGCTTGACTTTATAGATATTGATAACGGGAATATTCGTTTTTTATTGAACGTCAGCAAGGCACTTGATATTACGCAACTTTATCATAAAGGCGTCAACATTTCCTTTTTATCTAAAAACTCATTGACAAAAAGAGAATTAGCCTTTGGTAACCGTTTTGAAGGTGGTATGCTGTACACATGTGGTTTTGATAATTTTGGTGGTCGTGACGGGTATGAAACTCACGGAACTTTCCACAATACCCCTGCTGAAATCGTGCGTGCAGAGTGTACGGATAGTGAAATCGTTGTCGAAGCGAATATTAGAAATGCTGAATTATTTGGCAAAAATTTGTTAATTCGCCGTAAAATCACGACAAAAGTCGGTTCTAATAAGATTGATTTATGTGATGAATTGATTAACGAAAGTTATCGTGACGAAGAATATTGCGTTTTATACCATTTTAACGTAGGCTATCCTATGCTTGATAATGGTGGAAAAGTTATTGCCGACGTTAGCGAAATTAAGGCCCGTAACGACTGGGCTAACGAAAATATTAAGACGGCGTTATTAATTGAAGACGACGTTCCTAATAAGCAGGAAACTTGCTACTTTATAAAACTCAACAGCCCAAAAATTACCTACGTTAATGAAAAGTTAAATAAGGGATTGACGCTTTCATATACAATGGATACGTTGCCTTGCTTTACGTTGTGGAAGAGTATGGCGTCGGGCGATTACGCACTTGGTTTAGAGCCTTGCACAAGCGAACTTGACGACAATTTTGAAAGAAAAATTGTTAAAGCCGGCGAAAGCGTTAAGTTTGAACTTTCACTTTGCATTAACGAAAAATAGTAAAATAAAAAAACGAAAGCATTTTAAGTGCTTTCGTTTTTAATTTGGTTAAGTTTGGCACGACCGTTGACCTTAAATTGAGCCATTTTGGTCGGGTTTATATTCTTTTTGACTGTAAAAACGTATATTCATTGACATTAGAGCAAGATAGCGATAGCGTTTTAGTTTAAGTGAACGGTTATGGAAAAAGTATAAATAAACGGCTTCCCATAAAAATACCCAAGCGACAATATCTAAAACTTCCGTCCAGATAACACCGAAAAAGTTTTCAAGGGCAATCATCAATACAAGGACGGCAATTCCTACAACGGAAAGAATAAATGATAAAATTGTATTGCGCTCCACCTCTCGTTCGTTGGCGACGTAGTGTTCGCTAAAATACTCCTTAATCGCTTTTGAATACACTTTCTTTTCACCGTCGTCAATGCAGTCGCTATATACGTTTAAGGTAAATTGTTCTTTAGGAAGAAAGCCTTTGGTGCGATTTTCTAAAAAGTTGGCAACTTCATTGTCAATAACGGGCTTATCACTAATAGAAAATGGAGACAAAAAATAACTATCGTCGTTGACGGTCATATTAATTATGGCGTTACCGTCCTCGTCGCGCTTAATAACACGTTCAGCAATCGATTTATCGGCTGTCTTTTTTATTTCATTTAAGTCTTTCATATTTCACCATTTAGTATATTTATATTTTTTGTTCATTATAACATTAAATTAGTAATATTTCAACCCGTCGCATAGGCAATAAAAAAATTGACATTAAAGATATTTATTGTTAGAATACAGTTATGGATAATAGAGCAAGTAAAATTATGTTTGTATGCCACGGCAACATTTGCAGAAGCCCGATGGCTGAATTTATTTTTAAAGATATGCTTAAAAAGAAAGGGCTGACGGAGAAGTTTATTGTTTCGTCGTCAGCGACAAGCGACGAAGAGATATGGGGTGGTGTAGGTAACCCCGTCTATCCACCTGCAAAACAGGAACTTTTACGGCATAATATTTCTTGTGAAGGTAAGTGTGCTGTTCAGTTAAAGAAGTCCGATTATGATAAGTACGATTTATTTATAGGTATGGACAATAATAATATCCGTAATATGAAAAAGATTTTTGGCACGGATAAAGATAATAAAATTCGTAAACTTTTAGATTACGTAGGTGGTGGGGACGTTGCAGACCCTTGGTATTATGGCAACTTTGACAAAACTTACGACGATATTGAAAAAGGTCTTACTGAATTTTTAGATAGGTGGTTAAATTTCACACTACCGTTATAGCGCAAAACGTTACAAAAGAGGTTTTTATGTTCACAATTAAATCAAGAACTTTTAGTTTTATATTAGTATCGATAATATACTTATTAGCTACGGCAATAGGTGTGTTTTGCTGTTTTGTTTTGCCGTTTTCTATTTGGCTAAACGTGTTGCTTGCCGACGTGATAGCTACCGTTTTTACTTTTACATTTAGTTTAATATTTAAAAATGCATCTGTCTACGACCCTTACTGGAGCGTTCAGCCTATAATTATAGTAATAGGTTTGGCTATTAAATACGGTGTAAATTTAACGGTGGTTTTTTCTATAATTGTCGTGTGTCTATGGGGCGTTAGGCTTACTGCTAACTGGGCGTACACTTTTTACGATTTAACTCACCAAGACTGGCGTTATACAATGCTTTGTGAAAAAACTGGAAAATTTTATCCTATAATAAATTTTGTCGGAATACATATGGTTCCAACGCTCGTCGTGTATTTTGCCGTCTTACCACTTATAATTATTATTTCTAATCAAGTTCAATTTAACCCGTTATGTTTGGTGGGTTTTGGCATTTCAATAATTGCAGTCCTATTGCAAGGCATTGCCGACGTGCAAATGCATAAGTATAAGAAAAACAGGACGACAACGTTTATTAGAGTGGGACTTTGGAAATATTCACGTCATCCTAACTATTTAGGTGAAATTTTAATGTGGTGGGGCGTAGGGCTTTTTACAATAGCGTTAATGCCACAAAACTGGTGGTTATTAGCAGGTGCAGTTATTAATACTCTGTTGTTTACGTTTGTTTCAATACCTATGGCCGATAAAAAACAGTCAAAAAAAGACGGCTATATAGAATATAAAAACTCCACCAGAGTTTTATTGCCTATAAAAAAATAATAGTTTAATAGAAAAATAAAAAGACTAACGACATTCGTTAGTCTTTTTTGTTAGTCTATTCAAGTTCGAAAGCGCCGGTGTATAGGCGATAGTAGTTGCCTTTTGCCTCTATAAGTTCGTCGTGCGAGCCTCTTTCTATAATTTGACCGTTATCAAGCACAATTATTACGTTTGAGTTTTGTACGGTAGAAAGTCTATGCGCTATTACAAAAACCGTTCTGCCTTGCATAAGCTGGTCGGTGCCTTTTTGAACAAGCAATTCCGTACGCGTATCAATAGAAGAAGTTGCTTCATCCATAATCATAACAGGTACGTCTGCAACAGCTGCTCTTGCAATAGATAAAAGTTGGCGTTGACCTTGTGATAAATTTGCGCCGTCGCCCGTCAACATTGTGTTGTAGCCTTCAGGAAGCCTTGTTATAAAATCGTGTGCGTTGGCAAGTTTAGCAGCATTTATACACTCTTCGTCCGTCGCATCAAGTTTGCCGTAACGTATATTTTCCATAACAGTCGCAGTAAACAAGTTAGTGTCTTGAAGCACTATGCCAAGCGAACGACGAAGGTCGGCTTTTTTAATCTTGTTAATGTTAATTCCGTCATATCTAATTTTGCCGTCATCAATATCGTAAAAACGGTTAATAAGGTTGGTGATGGTCGTTTTTCCTGCACCCGTTGCCCCTACAAACGCTACCTTTTGACCAGGTTTAGCATACACGGAAACGTTCTTTAATACCAACTTTTCAGGCACGTAGCCAAAGTCAACTTCGGTTAAGACAATATCGCCTTTAAGTGGGGTATAGGTAACAGTTCCATCTGCTTTATGTGGGTGCTTCCACGCCCATTGCCCAGTTCTCTTTTCGCTTTCAGTTACGTTGCCGTTTTTGTCGATTTTAGCGTGTACAAGCGTAACGTAGCCGTTGTCTGTTTCAGGCGTTTCGTCTAAAAGTTCAAAAATTCTATTTGCGCCGGCAATACCCATAAATATCATATTTATTTGTTGGGCTATCTGGTTTATATTTTGCGTAAAATGTTTACTCATCGGCAAGAACGCTATAATTATAGGCAAGCTCATAACCTTTTCGCCACTGATTGAAACGTTAGGGATTGCTGAAATTGATAAAAGCGTTCCGACAATCGCCAAAATAACGTAAAGAAGGTGTCCCATATTATTCATAACCGGACCCATAAGGTTTGCGAAAATATTAGCTTTCGTTGCGTTTTGGCAATGTAAATCGTTAACTTCGTCAAAAGCTTTTTTGCTTTCTTCTTCGTGGGTGAAAACTTTGATAACCTTTTGACCGTTAAGACTTTCTTCAATATAACCTTCAACCTTACCCAAAGAACGCTGTTGTTGAACAAAGTATTTTGACGAATTGCCTGCAAGTTTTTTAGTTACAATGAACATTACTACAACGGCAATTAATACTACAAGCGTCAGCCAAACGCTAAAATAAAGCATTACAAACAGCATTACCGTGAGTGTTAATACGGTTGAAAAAATTTGTGGCAAACTTTGTGATACTAACATTCGTAGCGAATCGGTGTCGTTTGTATAAACGCTCATTATATCGCCGTGAGTGTGCGTATCAAAATATTTTATCGGCAAACTTTGCATTTTATCAAAAATTTTAACACGGGTATCTTTTAAGAACTTTTGCGTTATAATTGCGCCTAACTGCGTTTGAATAAATGCCGATACAAGTGATAATGCGTAAACGCCTATCATTACTGCAATAACGGTAGTAAAAGCGTTCCAGTCTTTGTTTTCAATAGCAGATGCAATATTTTTCAAAAAGATTGAAGAACTTGCGCCACCGATAGCAGAAATTATAATACAAATAATCGTGATAAATATAGGCAATTTATAAGAGCCTACAAACATTTTTAAAAGTCTTGTAAAAGTTCCTTTTTTGACTTTCTGTTTAGGGACAAAAACGCCTTTGCCCGGTTTCATTTGAGCCATTAGCCTTGTACCCCCTTGTCAGATTTATCATCAAAATCAGCGTCGCCACCGATATTATTTTGAGAGTGATAAACTTCTTGATATATTTCGTTATTAGCAAGAAGTTCTTCGTGCGTGCCAACGGCGTCGATTGTGCCGTTATTCATAATTATAATTTTATCAGCGTCAATTACGGAAGAAACCCTTTGCGCAATAATGATTTTTGTTGTGTTAGGAATTTGTTTAGAAACGGCTGTTCTAATCATAGCGTCGGTTTTTGTATCGACGGCAGAAGTTGAGTCGTCCAAAATCAATATTTTAGGCTTTTTCAAAAGGGCGCGCGCTATACATAGACGTTGTTTTTGACCACCGGAAACGTTCGTACCACCTTGTTCAATAAAGGTGTCGTAGCCGTCTGGGAAAGAAGTGATAAATTCGTGCGCTTGTGCCATTTTGCACACCTTTTCAACCTCTTCTTGCGAAGCGTTTTTGTCGCCCCAACGGATATTTTCACTAATAGTTCCACTAAATAAAACGTTCTTTTGTAAAACGACGGATACGCTATCGCGAAGTGTTTTAATATCGTAGTCTTTAACGTTGACGCCCCCCACTTTTACAGCACCGTCGGTTACGTCGTATAAACGGGATACAAGTTGTACCAAGGTTGACTTTGACGACCCCGTTGCCCCCAAAATACCTACCGTTTCACCCGAATTGATAGTTAAATTGACGTCGGTTAAAGCGTATTTTTCAGCGTTCATTGAATATTTAAACGATACGTTATCAAACTCAACGGAACCGTCTGAAACTTCTGTAATAGGGTTTTTAGGATTTATAATTGTGCTTTGTTCTTCTAAAACTTCAACTATACGTTTGCCGGACGCTACTGCCATCGTTATCATAACGAAAATCATAGAGAGCATCATAAAACTCATAACGACTTGAACGGAGTAGGAAACGAGCGCCGAAAGGTCTGAAACAGCAAGATCGCCACCATAAATGCCAGCCTTTGCAGCGATAAAGAAAATGATTGTGTTGGTTGCGTACATTGCAAACGTCATTACCGGGTTATTAAGGGCAACGATACGTTCTGCTTTAGTAAACGATTTTTGAACGTCAACAGCAGACTTATTGAATTTTTCCTTTTCAAAATCTTCACGCACGTACGATTTAACTACACGCATGCCCTTTACGTTTTCTTGCACAGAATTGTTGAGGGCGTCGTATTTTTTGAAGATACGGTTAAAAGTTTTTATCGCATTAACTAAAATTAAGCCAAGCGTTATAATAAGGAAAGGCACTACGCCCAAATAAACAAACCCTACTTTTGGATAAATAGAAATAGCAAATATTGTAGAAACAATCATCATAAGAGGCGCTCTGACAGCCGTTCTTATAACCATCATATAAGCCATTTGTACGTTGCTTACGTCGGTCGTTAATCTTGTAACAAGACTGCTTGTTGAAAACTTATCAATATTTGCAAAAGAATAATTTTGCACGGCGTAATATAGGTCTTGTCTTAAATTTTTACCAAATCCGTTGGCAGACTTTGAGGCATAAATGCCTGCAAGCGAGCCTGATATCATTGAAAGGCAACCACAAAGAACTAAAATAACGCTCCAAATTATCAAATGTCTTATATCGAGCGTTGCTCCGTTATTAACGGCGTTTAAATGACCTAATAATTTAGTTGCCATAAGGTAGGGGATAAAACATTCTCCTACGACTTCGCCTATCATAAATAACGGCGTAAGTATTGAGGTTAGTTTATACTCTCTAACTGACCCCAGTAGAGTTTTAAGCATTGACTTCTTCACAGTTTAACTTCTCCTTTTTTACACAAGTAGATAAAAGCAGGTTTACGTTTGGGAGCGAGTTTTCGTTTCTATCAGTTTTGGGCGTAAGCAAGACGTTTACGGTTGCGCCGATAATAGACGTCGCTAAAACTTTTAAATATTCGTCCACGGAATAATCGTTTTTAAATGAGCCTTCAGCAACGCCGTCATTATATAACGATACAAATAAATTGTATAATTTTTCAATTTCAGCATTAGAACATTTTTCGCTGTTATTATTTAACATATTTTCGTTTTTTCTGAAAAGTTCAGTTAAAATAAAGTAAAATCTGTACGCAAAAAGCTCGTCGTTACGTAGGTTGTAAAAGGTGTAGCATATAATTTCTTTTAGCCTTAATACAGGGCTATTTTTTGCAGATAAAACTTCGTAATAATGATTTAAATGGGAATAATCGTAAGTTTTTGCAATGTCTTCTAAAAGTTCGTCTTTATTTTTGTAGTAGTGATAAAATAGCCCGTGTGAGCAACCTACCTTATTGCAAACGTCGTCAACAGTTGTGCTTGCAATACCTTTTTCACAAAAAGAGCGCAAAGCTCCGTTTAATATTTGCATTCGTTTGGCATCTTTTTTTGTGATAGTTTTTTCGTTTTTCATTTTTCTTCCTTCAATTTATATAATTATATACTATATATTATGACAAATTGACAGCCGTGTCAATTATTTTGTTTGATTTTTACAGACAAAAATCTTAACTTTTTTATTCGACTGATTTTGATAAAAAACGATAAATTAAAAGGCTAAAAAAATTAGCACGTGCTTTTAATGTATTGACAATCTTATAAAAAAATAATATAATTGTTTAGTTAATATATAAATAATGCGTGTATGCAATGCACGTACGCATAAAGCGAAAGAAAAAGGATAATTGTTATGAGAGAATTGTTTTCAAGTGAAAGTGTTACGAACGGACATCCCGACAAGGTTTGCGACCAAATATCAGACGCAGTACTTGACGCCATTATTGCAAAAGACCCAAACGCAAGGGTTGCTTGTGAAGTTTGTGCAAAGACGAATTTTGTTCTCGTTATGGGTGAAATAACGACAAACGCTGAAGTTGATATTGAAAGCGTTGTAAGAAATAAAATTAAAGAAATCGGTTATACGGACAAGAGTACGGGCTTTTCGTACGATACGGCAGAAGTTTTAATTAAACTTGAAAAGCAGAGCGCTGATATTGCGCTCGGCGTTGACGCGTCTATTGAAAGAAAGGCTGGTGGCGACCTTCGCGACCAAATAGGTGCTGGCGACCAAGGCATAATGTTCGGATATGCCTGTCGTGAAACTGCTGAATATATGCCGTTAGCGATAATGCTTTCACATAAAATGTGTAAAAAACTTGAAGAAGTTAGAAATTCGGGCGAACTTAAATATCTACGTCCAGACGGCAAAGGTCAGGTTACTGTTGAATACGACGGTGGTAAAATAAAGAGAATTGATACCGTAGTATTGTCAACCCAGCACGACAACACCGTAACGACCGAGCAACTTCGCAAAGATATCAAAGAAAAGATTATCGACGTTATCATGCCTAAAGAACTTATTGATAAGGATACAAAGTATTTTATCAATCCAACGGGCAGGTTTGAAATCGGTGGACCAGCAGGCGATAGTGGTTTAACCGGTAGAAAAATAGTTGTTGATACGTATGGTGGCAAATGCCCACACGGTGGTGGCGCATTTAGTGGTAAAGACCCTACTAAAGTAGACCGTTCGGCAACGTATATGGCAAGATACATTTGCAAAAACTTGGTTGCAAGTGGATTATGTGATGAAGCGCAAGTTCAACTTGCATACGCTATCGGTGTAGCGCAACCTGTATCGGTAAGAGTAGAAGCATACGGGACGAGCAAGCTTTCTAATGCCGAACTTGCTAATATCGTTGTAAAAGAATTCGACCTTCGTCCGTACGCTATTATTGAAAAGTTAAATTTAAGACAGCCTATTTACGCAAAGACGGCAAGTTACGGCCACTTTGGTAATGAAGACTACGCTTGGGAAAAACTTGACAAAGTAGAAAGTTTAAAGCACTATCTTTGAACCGATAAAGAAATTAACTTTTAAGCAAAAAATTCAAAAGTTTTTACGGGCGATACTTTGTCAGCAATATTTACGTTGCCAAGTATGTTTTAAGGAAGTTTTTAAGAACGAGCATTTATGTGACGACTGTAGAAATTCCTTGCCGTTTATAAAGAGAGGGCATTACTGCAAACATTGTGGCAGGAAAACAAAAATAGCAGTTGAGTATTGCGACGTGTGTAAAAATAATTTGACGGCGATTGACGTTGGCAGAAGCGTTTTTTCATACGAGGGGCAAGGTTTAAGGCTGGTAACTACCTATAAATTTCACGGCAGAAGATATTTGAAAAACTTTTTTGCCGAAGAATTATATAAAATTTATATTGAAGACGGAATCAGAGATTATTCACCTGATTTAATAGTATACGTTCCTATGACTAAAAAGGCTGAACGTAGGCGTGGGTTTAATCAAGGTTTATGGATAGCTGAAGAATTTTCAAAGTTGACCAGAATACCTATTTCGCATTCGATAATAAAAATAAAGGAAACGCCTCACCAAGTTGGCTTAAATAGAAAACAGCGACTGGAAAATCTTGACGGGGCGTTCCACTTAAAATCGAGGAAGGAATTTTTGGGTAAAACCGTTATAATAGTGGACGACGTTACCACTACTGGCGTTACGGCAGAAAAGATTGCTCAAAAACTTAAATCGGCAGGCGCTAAACGGGTTATTTTAATGACGGTAGCGTCAGTTGGATATATAAAAAATCAAGGAGAAAAATAATGGGACTTATTAGATATATTCTCGGTAGTGAAAACAGAAGAAACTTAAAAAGGCTTGATAAGATGGCTGATGCTGTAATAGAACTTCAACCTAAATACGAAAGTATGACTGACGAAGAACTTGTTAATCAGACAAACGTATTAAAAGGTAGACTTGCTGACGGCGAAACGCTTGACGATATTTTATACGACGCGTTTGCCGTAGTGCGTGAAGCCGCTTATAGAGTTCTCAATATGCGCCACTACAAAGTGCAAATTATGGGTGGTATTTGTTTACATCAAGGTAGAGTTGCCGAAATGAAAACGGGTGAAGGTAAAACGCTTGTTTCAACTTTGCCAGCCTATCTTAACGCTTTGACGGGTAAGGGCGTACATATCGTTACGGTAAACGATTACCTTGCTGAACGTGACGCTGAATGGATGGGTAAAGTTCATAAATTTTTAGGGCTTACCGTTGGCGTTGCCGTTTCTGGTATGGAAGATAGCGATAAAAAGGAAGCGTATAACTGCGACATTACCTATGGCACGAATAACGAAATGGGTTTCGATTATTTAAGAGATAACCTTAAAACAAAGCAGGCAAATATGGTTCAGCGTGGCTTGAACTTTGCTATCGTCGACGAAGTGGACTCAATCCTTATCGACGAAGCGCGTACACCACTTATAATTTCCGGTAAGGGTGGTGAATCTTCTGAAATGTATCTTTCGGCAAATAGATTTGTCAAGACGTTAAAGATTGAAGAAGATTTTACTATCGACATTAAGGAAAAATCTGTTCAAATTACCGAACAGGGTGCTGAAAAGGCTGAAAAGTTCTTCAACCTTTCTTCGTTTGCCGATATTGAAAACGCAACTTTATCACACCATATTCAACAGGCGCTTAAAGCGCATCATATTTTCAAAAAAGATAACGACTATATCGTAAACGACGGCGAAATTATTATCGTTGATGAATTTACCGGTCGTCTTATGATAGGTAGACGTTATTCCGACGGCTTGCACCAAGCAATCGAAGCAAAGGAAAACGTTAAAGTTCGTAACGAAAATAAAACGTACGCTACTATCACTTTCCAAAACTATTTCCGTTTATACAATAAACTTTCCGGTATGACGGGTACAGCAAAAACGGAAGAAGAAGAATTTAGAGCAATTTACGGTCTTGACGTTCTTGAAATTCCTACCAACAAACCGGTTGCAAGATTTGACGAACCTGACGTGATTTTTAAAACGCAAGCAGGTAAGTTAAGGGCTATTGTTAAAGAAATTGCTGAAAAGCACGCCAACGGCCAGCCTGTTCTCGTCGGTACGGTTACCGTTGAAAAATCGGAAGAAATTTCACGCCTATTGTTGCGTCAGAAAATTAAACACAACGTATTAAACGCTAAAAACCACGCGCGTGAAGCAGATATCGTTGCACAAGCAGGCAGAAAGGGCGCTGTAACTATTGCTACTAATATGGCAGGCCGTGGTACGGATATTTTGCTTGGTGGTAATCCTGAATTTTTAGCAAAGAGAAAACTTCGTGAAGAAGGTGTTGAAGAAGATAAAATAGACCTTGCAACGTCGTTTATTACAGATATTCCAGAAGACGTTAAGGCAATTAGAAATCGCTATAACGAAATTTACGCACAGTATAAAGTAGCAACCGACGCTGAAAAAGAAGAGGTAATTAAAGCAGGTGGCTTACACATTTTAGGTACTGAACGTCACGAATCACGCCGTATCGACAACCAGTTGCGTGGTCGAAGTGGACGTCAAGGGGACGAAGGCTCGTCAGTATTTTTTATTTCTCTTGAAGACGACCTTGCAAAACGTTTCGGAGGGGATAGAATGATGGCTGTTTATAATGCTTTCAATATTCCTGAAGACGAACCTTTACAGTCCAAATTATTATCACGTTCTATTGAAAACGCGCAAAGAACGATTGAAGGTAAAAACTTTGGTATAAGAAAACACGTTATTCAATACGACGACGTTATGAATAGCCAGCGTGAAGTTATGTATAAGGAAAGAATGGACGTTATTACGTCGACAGACGTTCACGACCAAATTTTAAGCCTTATACCTGATTACGTTCAAGAAACGTTGACTATGGTAGTTGACCCTGGTAAAACGCCTGAATCGTGGGATATGGACGCTTTAAATAAGAACATTGAACAGCGTTTATTGCCTGTTGGCACAAACTTTGTTACTAAAGAAAAACTTATGAACTGGTCGTATGAAGATTTCCTTGAAAGATTGATTGACGTTACAAAGGAAACGTACGACAATAAGGTTGAAAGTTACAAAGAGGCAGGCTTTAACTTTAACGAGCTTGAAAAGTATATACTTTTACGCAACGTTGATACCAAGTGGATTGACCATATCGACGCTATGGACCAGTTAAGAAAGGGCATTTCGCTTAGAGCTTACGGTCAGGTTGACCCTGTTGTAGAATATAAGCAAGAGGGTTCTGAAATGTTTGACGACCTTACTTATTCTATTCAAACCGACACCATTAAGGTATTGCTTAAAGCTGAAGTTAAAAGAGAACCTATCAGACGTGAAGAGCAACCAAGAGATTTAGTAACAAACGTTACAGAAGGCTATAAAAGACCTGCAAAAGCAAAGGCAAAAGTAGGCAGAAACGACCCTTGTCCTTGTGGTAGTGGTAAAAAGTACAAAGACTGTTGTGGAAAATAATTAGAGAATTAAATGCTTAAAATAGACGAGTATAAATTAAAAATAAAAAAACTTCGTGAACTTTTGGGTGAAACGGCGTCTTCCCTTAATATTGAACAGTTAAGGGAAAGGCTTGCTGTCGTTCGCGCTGAACTTGAAAAACCTGAAGTTTGGGGGGACTTAAACAAGTCGCAAAAATTTTCAAAAGAGGCTACTAGTATAGAAAGTAAAGTCAACACTTACGACAAGGCTTTATTTGCGCTTAAAGATGCGTTAGACCTTGCTGAAATGCTTGAACTTGAAGATGATGAAAGCTTATACGCCGAACTTGACAGCGAATTAGACAATACCCAAAAACAGATTGAAGAAATGCACTTAAAAGCTCTTTTAAAGGGCAAATACGACGGGCTTAACGCGCTTATCACTTTGCATTCGGGCGCAGGTGGAACGGAGGCTTGCGACTGGACGGAAATGCTTTACCGTATGTACATTATGTATGCAGAAACAAACGGTTATAAGATTACCGAACTTGACCGTTTGGACGGCGACGAGGCTGGTATTAAAAGCGTTTCATTTAAGATGGCTGGCGAAAACGCTTACGGCTACTTAAAGGCAGAAAAGGGCGTTCATAGACTTGTGAGGATTTCCCCTTTTGATGCTAATAAAAGAAGGCACACCTCTTTTGCCTCGGTGGAAGTAATGCCTGAAATAGAGGACGCAGGCGAAATTGAAATTCGTTCAGAGGACCTTAAAATAGATACTTTTAGGTCGGGTGGCGCAGGTGGACAGCACGTCAATAAAACTGATTCTGCCGTTAGAATTACGCACTTGCCGACGGGCATTGTAGTTGCCTGTCAAAACGAGCGTAGCCAAACTCAAAACAAGGAAATGGCTATGCGTATGCTTATGAGTAAACTCATTGAAAAGCGTGAAACTGAACGGCTTGAAAAAGAGCAGGATATCAAAGGCGAAATTAAAAAAATAGAATGGGGTAGTCAGATACGTAGTTACGTATTTTGTCCGTATACGCTTGTTAAAGACCACAGAACTGGGTTTGAAAATTCTAACGTTGAGTCGGTTATGAACGGCAATATACACGATTTTATTTGCGACTACCTTAAAAAATCACAGTAGATATGAAATATTCGGAAAAGATTAAAAAATACGTCCCTGTGGATAACCCACTTATTATGGGTATAGAAACTTCTTGTGATGAAACAGCCGTTTCGATAATAAAAAACGGCAGAGAAGTATTGTCCGACGTTATAATTTCCTCTGCAACAGAGCACGCAAAATTTGGTGGCGTAGTGCCTGAAATTGCGTCAAGGGCGCACACTACGGCAATAGAAATTGCTGTGGACAAGGCGTTAAAAGAGGCTGGCGTTTCGCTTGCCGATATAGACGGCTTTGCAGTTACGTACGGCGCAGGGCTTTTGGGGGCGCTACTTGTTGGCGTTTCGTATGCTAAAGGACTGGCGTATTCAACGGGTAAACCGTTAATACCTGTTTCACATATACGTGGACATATGGCAGCGTCTTATATTGCTGACAAAAATTTAGAGCCACCGTTTATCGCTTTACTTACTAGTGGTGGGCACACGGCGATTATTGCTGTGAAAAATTATTACGAAATCGAACTGGTTGGCTCAACGCTTGACGACGCTGTTGGTGAAGCGTTTGATAAAGTGGCAAGGGTGTTGGGACTTTCATATCCAGGTGGCCCTAACGTAGAAAGACTTGCTAAAGAAGGGAAAAACGTTATTACGTTACCTAAAATGCTTAAAGGTCAAGGTGGATATAATTTTTCATATAGTGGGCTTAAAACTGCAGTTATAAACTACATACATAATGCAGAGCAAAAGGGTGAGAAAGTTAGTAAAGCAGACGTAGCAAGCTCATTTCAAAGCACAGCGCTTGATATTTTAATAGATAAGGCGTTAGAAGCCGTCAAAGAATACGGCTATGACACGGTTGCTTTGTGTGGTGGCGTTGCTGCTAACGGTTATTTAAGAGAAAATATAGCAATTAAAGCTAAAAAAGCTGGTGTGAAAACCGTTATACCTGAAAAACGTTATTGTACCGACAACGGTTGTATGATTGCCGCTGAAGGATATTTACAGTATAAAAGGGGCAATTTTGCCGATTTAACGCTTAACGCATCAGCAAACGTATCGTTAAAATAAACAAAAAGTATCAATAAAATGATTTTACAAAATTTGGTATTGCAAAAATACTAAAAAAATGCTATTATAATAATGTATTAAAGGAGATATTTATGAAAATCGCTATCACGTGCGAATCTACAGTGGATTTGTCAAAAGAACTTTTATCTAAATATGATATTAAAACTATTCCGTTTACAATTATTTTAGGTGATGAGGAAATGAAGGACGGTGAAATTTCTTCAGATGAAATTTTTGACTTTGTTTCTAAAACGAAGGTTTTACCTAAAACGACGGCAATTAACGAATTTGAATATACCGAATTTTTTGAAGAAGTTTTAAAAGATAGCGACGCTCTAATACATATATCGTTATCTTCAGGTGTTTCGTCTTCCTATTCACACGCACAAGCAGCTGCTAGCAATATGAAGAACGTTTACGTTATCGATTCAAAATCATTATCAACGGGTATTGCGCTTCAAACAATTTACGCAAGCAAACTGCGTGAAACGATTGACGACCCTGCTGAAATCGTTAAGAAGGTAGAAGAAAGACAAGGTAACGTTCAAGTAAGTTTTATTGTTGAAAAACTTGACTATTTACATAAAGGGGGCAGATGCTCTGGCATAGCGTTATTAGGCGCTAACGTACTTAAAATTAGACCACGTATCGTCGTTTCAGACGGCAAGATGAGAAACGATAGAAAATATCGTGGACAAATGCCTTTTGCTGTTAAAAAGTATTGTGAAGAATGTCTTAACGAAAACCCAGATATCGACAAGTCGTTGGCTTTTGTGACGTATTCTTCTGCTACGCCTGAAATGGTTGAAATTGCTAAAACGGCACTTAAAGACGCCGGTGTTGAAACTATATACGAAACTAGAGCAGGTGGCACGATCACTAGCCATTGTGGTGAAAATACTTTAGGTATTTTATTCTATAACGACGGCATTAGAACACTTTAATTTTCTTAAAAAAGATATTATAAAAACAGACTCAAAAAATGACTCTGTTTTTTTGTTTTAAATACTCGGAAAATTTTTTGTTTTATACACTTGACAACGTTAATACTTCGTGATATGATGTATATCACAAGGGGAGGTATATCGTGGATATTCAGTTAAAAAGGGGTTTACTTGACGTATGCGTTTTATCTGCTATAAAAAACGAAGATTCGTATGGGTATAAAATTATTAAGGATATGAAACCTTATATAGCGTTATCTGAATCTACTTTATATACGATATTAAAAAGGTTAGAAACTGCCAACCTGCTCACGGTAAAGGTTGCCGAGCACGACGGTAGGCTTCGCAAATATTATCACATAACAAAAGCAGGACTTAAACGAATTGAAGAATTTAAAAATGAGTGGAGTGAAGTTATGGCAATATATAATTTTGTTATAAAGGAGGGTGGGAATGATGACTAAAATAGAATTTCTTAATGCGATAAGAAAAAAGTTGTCAATTTTACCAAAAGAAGAAGTTGACGATCGCATCAATTTTTATAGTGAAATGATTGACGATAAAATAGAAGACGGTTTATCAGAAAAAGATGCTATAAGCGATATCGGCTCTGTTGACGACGTCGTTGAAAGTATTTTAGCTGAAACACCAGTAGTAAAACTTGCAAAGCAAAGGCTCAAATCAAAGAGGCGTTTTAGCGTGATAGAAGTTATTTTATTAACGCTTGGTTCACCTATTTGGTTGTCGCTTTTAATTGCTTTTATCGCCGTGCTATTTTCTGCGTACGTTGCCGTAGCGAGCGTAGTTATTTCCGTTTGGGCTGTTTTTATATCAACTTGCGTGGGTGGTGTTGGTGGAGTGATTGCCGGGTTATTTTTTGCATCAACAAAAAACGTATATACGGGGATTTTACTAATAGGTTTAAGTTTTGTCTGCGTTGGCATAGCAATTTTGTTCTTTTACGTATGTAAATGGTGGTCAAAGGCAATTTTGGTATTACCTAAAAAATTTATTTTGTCAATTAAAAAAAGTTTAATTAAAAAGGAGGCGATATAAATGAAAAAATCGTCTAAAAAGTGGCTTATTACAGCCGTAACCTTTTTACTAATCGGCAGTATTATTTTTGCAACGGTAATGACTATATTAAAGTGGGATTTTCTAAAATTATCGACAAGTAGGTTTGAAACCAACGTATATGAAATTACTGAACAAGTTAATAGTATTTCTATAGAAACTGACACGGCTGATATATCGTTTGTGCTGGCACAAGACGGAAAATGCAAGGTGGACTGCTTTGAAGAGGAAAAATCAAAACATTTAGTTAACGTTCAAAACGATACGCTTTTTATTAGTGTGGACAACAAAAAAAGTTGGTTTGATAATATAAGTATAAATTTTATTTCGCCAAAAGTAACTATCTATTTGCCACAAGCAGAATACGACGAATTATCTATAAAAGCTTCTACAAGCGACGTTGAAATTTCAAAAGACGTAAGTTTTAAAAGTATAGACGTTTCTGTTAGTACGGGTGACGTTAAGTGTTATGCGTCTACGGACGAACTCATTAAAATAAAAACGACAACTGGCGATATATGTATAAAAGATGTTACGTCAAAACAAATTGAACTTAACGTGTCTACGGGAGACGTTGAAGTTGTAGACGTTACTTGTGAAAATTTTTCTTCTACCGGAGATACTGGTGAAATAACGCTAAAAAAACTTATCGCAACACAAAAGTTTTCAATAAAAAGGAGTACGGGCGACGTTGAGCTTGTTTATTGTGATGCATCTGAAATTTATATAAAAACCAGTACGGGCGACGTAAAAGGCACGGTGCTTTCAGATAAAAAATTTATCGCTAATAGTAGTACGGGGGATATAAAAGTACCAACAACAAACGGTGGCAAATGTGAAATTACTACTAGTACGGGGGATATAAAAATTCAAATTAAAAGACCATAAAAAAAGTAGCGATATTTCGCTACTTTTTTTACATAATATTTTCTATTTTAATTCTGAAGTTTTCAGGTATTTGACAGGATAAGTCGTATATAACTTGAAGTTTATCAGCAGTTTCTTCCATATTGTCGTATTCGGTAAATGCCATTGCTTCTGATAGCCACAAGCCTATTTCTTTAATTTCGGTGTGTGGGATAAAAACGTGTAAATATTTACGTTTATCTTCCCAGTCGGTTTGCAAGTCTTTTATATCGTCAAAAGTAAGTGTTTTTGCGTCGGCTTTGTCCTTGCAGACCAACACGCTTTGCTTAAACTCATCAAATTGTTTTAAGACTACAACTTGCTCGTAAACGCCTCCTGCTACAAGCAAAATAAGTGAAACGATTATTGTAATAAGCACTTTACGCATTTTCTTTTTCCCCCTTGTTATATGACGTATGGTCGGTTTTCGGCGATACGTTAAAGCTCAAATAGTTCCCTTTCACCTTTTGAAGATAAATTTTACCGTTAAAATCAAGCGTCATTATTCCGACTTCGGAAAGTTTTGCGTCGTGGCAGGAAAGTATGTCGTTAAGCCACTTCTCGTCTTTATGCAGTTCAGATAAATTTTCAAGGTCGGGCTTGCCGTCTTTAACGATTATAAACGTTATAGGGTGACTGCCGGGGGTGTAATTTTCCTTTTCTAAAATAGAAAGTTTACCATTAGTTTCAAATATGGCGTAATCGACGTCGTCAAGCGAAAAATAATTTTTCATCCTGAGAGCTTCTATTAAGTCCTCTACGTCCATATTGTTACTTTTTAGTTCGGAAAAATCTACGCCAGAAGGGGTTATTACTATGCTTGGTTTACCGTTTATGGCATACTTGCATTTTTTGTTTAATTTTTCAAGCAAAGACGTCGCTTGGTGAAGTAAAAATAGCGCAATTATGGCTACTATTCCGTACAGTAGTGGGATAGAAACGTCTGCCATCGGTATGCAAGCGATTTCAGCTATGATAAGGGTTATAACAAGTTCAAAAGCTTGCATTTCGCCTATCTGACGTTTACCCATTAATCGCATAACTACCATTAATACTATAAAAATTATCACTGTTCTAATAAAAATTACTATCATACCGTTATTATTGTCGAAAAAATTTAATATTATACTTGCAATAAGGGGGTAAGCGTGGTAAAATATGTATTAGAGTAGGAAATATGCGTAAAGTGTTGCAAAACGGGACGTTGTTTGCAAACGAAAGGGTTTACCTGCGATATATTTCTGCGTCCGCTTAAATTTTTGCGGACCACTCAAATTTCTAGGAGTGGTTATTTTATGCCTAATTTTGTATACATTATGGGTGCTGGGCTTTGTATTATTACCGCGGGGCTTTTGGCGTTTTCAGTCATATTTGAACAAAAGCGACTTAATAGTAGAAAGTCTACCGTCACAAAGGAACTTACTGCTATTGCCGTTTTTGCTGCGTTATGCGCCGTAGTAAACATTATCGAAATACCTACGCAACTCAATAAAATTTCTTTTACCATGTTATTTGCGTTGTTTGCAGGGGTTATTTTCGGCGCACCAAGGGCGTTTATCGTTTGCTTTATAGGCGACTTGGTTGCAGCGCTTATTTTCCCACAAGGACCATATAATATAATTTTGGGTTTAACGAGTGGTCTTATGGGCTTTATTGCCGGTGCTATCTTTGAAATTCGTGGGTTACATAAACTTATAAAGTCGGTTATTGCCCTTTTGATAATGTACTTAATTTGTTCGGTATTCTTAAATTCTTTTGCTCTTTACTTTATGTACAATATAGGTAATGAAAAAGGTTACGGAACGTATTTAGTTTATAGAATGGTAACTCAACTTATATCGTTTGGTATAAATTTAGTAGCAGGCGTGTTTGCAACCGTACCTATTATAAAGGTAAAAAATATTATCTATGGTCGTGTTAGAACGACAACGGTTGTTGAAAACGATACCAACGAAGAAAACTAACAAAATAAAAAACGGCTTTTTTAAGCCGTTTTTTTATGCCTTTTATTTGGTGATAACTTTAACTTTTTTATAAATGAAGTTACCTTTTTTAATATCGGTTTATAGTCGATAAGTCCAAAAATTACGTAAAATAAAAAGTTAAAAACTACTAAAATAAAAGAAGAAATAAAAGTTGTCAAAACCATTCCCAAGCCGTTTATCATAAGTTTTTTAAGGAAGAACCCTAATAATGCCGTCGGGAACATAAATATTACTGAATAGAAGGCGAAACTACCAGTTTTTAGTTTAACGCCCGTTTTTTTCTTTAATAGGTGTAAGTTTAGCAAGGTATCAATACCGTATACGGCAATATACCCGACTAATAACGCATATATACCTATAAATTTTGGCAAAAACCAAATTGAAAACAGCATAAACGCGTTACTTATAAAAAAGGTTAAAAAGGTTTTGTTTTCTTGCCCGATACTGTTCAATATACTTGTCGTAAGCGACGAAAGACATATAAGCATCATAAGTATGCTAGAATGCGACGTGTAAACGCCACCTTCGGGGCTGTTAAATAAAATAATTCCTAGGTCCTCGCCAAAACAAAAGAAAACCGGAATAATAAGAGCAGTTAAAAAAATTGTAACGTTTAAAGATTTTTCAATATCCGATTTTAATGAAGTTCTGTCTTTTTTATAATAACTTTCCGATATTTGTGGTATTAAAACGACGGAAAATGGACCTATTAAAGACATAGGTGCATATAAAAGAGGGAGAGCCATTCCGTAAAATGCGCCAAACGCTGACGTTGCCTCAACTCTACCCATTCCACTAGTAATTAGTCGTAACGGCAAAATTATTGAAACAAGAGATCCCACTATCGAACTTGCCGTTCGCATAGCCGTTATAGGTAGGCTTGAGTAAATTAATGGTTTAAGTTCGGGGCGTGGATTTTTAATTTTTCCTCCACGATATATAAAAAGCCCCGTGCCAAGAGTAAATGAAACAACGTATGATATAAACACAGCAACAATGGCTTTTTGCGCCCCGTCAACGACTGACGTCGCTCCTGAAATAAGTATTATACCAAAGATAATCATGACGGCTTCTTCAACAAGCTCAATAACGCTATATGGTAAAAAATCTTTTGTCCCGACAAACATTCCTTTAAGAACGGAATAGACGGCGTTAATAGTTAAGGCTGGCAAAATTATGGTGAACAAAGATTGACAGCGTTCATCAGCAAAAGCAAAGCCTAAAAGGGAAGGAAAAAGCATTATAACAATCGTTAATGGAATTGCTACGACAAGTGTTACAAGTAGCCCTGCCGTAACTACGTTTGAAGATTTTTCCTTTAAGCCTTGTGCACGATATTTGGTTATAATTCGCGATACCGTTGACGGTATTCCAGCACTACAAACGGTTAAAACAGTTGCAAAAACTGATAGCGAAATTTGATATAAGCCTATGCCTTCGCTACCGATTGTACGTGATAAAAATATCCGATATAAAAATCCTAAAAATTTTTCAAAGACCGAAAAAATAGTTACTGTAACTGCTGTTTTAAAAACCGTTTTCATACTAACATTTTATTATAGGCGCTCTCGTAATATGCAATATTTTTGACCTTTGCTAATACAATAGTATGGGAGAAATTATGCAGGAAAATATAATATATAGAGTAAGAGCAAATGAAAACATTTTGGACGTTTCAGAAATGCTTATGGTGCCACCTTATAAACTTATAGCCGACAATAATTTGACGGAAGAAATTTATCCGGGGCAATTACTTATTATTAAAAGGCTAAATAGGCAACTTTACCGTGTAAAACCATTTGATACGGTCGATAGTATTTGCGAAAAATTTTGTCTTTCAAAAGAAGATTTTATTTCGTTTAACGGTAAAAATTTGGTACATTTTAATATATTAATATATATTTAATTGTACAATATGCACAATAGGATTGTGCAAAATGCCGATTTTTATTTTATTGATAGTTTTTGTCGAATTTACGTATTGAAAACTTAAAAAATGTTTGCTAAAATTAAGGCATAAAAATATGGTACATATATGTACCAATGGAGGATTTTTTATGTCTAAGTTTTTAGATTCTGTCGGTTATTCGGAAGAAAAACAGACAAGCGTTAAGACTGAAATCATTGCTGGTATAGTTACCTTCTTAACAATGGCTTATATCTTAACGGTAAATCCACTTCAAATTCTTTGCGATGGTGTTGCAGACCCAAGATGGTCGTCAGTATTTATGGCAACGGCTTTCGGTGCTGTTATCGGTACACTTTTAATGGCTTTCTTGGCTAAAATGCCATTAGCACAGGCATCTGGTATGGGGCTTAACGCAATGGTTGGCTCTATGCTCGGTGGCGTATACGGTGCATTTACACAGTCTGGTACATTTATGGTTGTTTTAATTTCAGGCTTAATTTTCTTATTATTGTCTGTTATTAATATCAAGGGTAAAACTTTCCGTGAACTTGTCTTTGACGGTATGCCAGTTCCTGTACGTGGTGCTATTTCAGTTGGTATCGGCTTATTTATCGCTTATATCGGTTTCCAAAACGCAGGTATTATAGTTGCAAACCAATATACTCAAATCGGTCTTGTAGATTTTACTAATTGGGGACCACAATTAGTTCAATGGGATGGCGTTACTTTTGATGCGTTAGGTGTTGTGAACAACGCTGATAAGATTGGCTCAATGGCTGCTCAAACTGCATCCGTTGCTTTAATCGGTTTAGGCACAATCGCTATATTAGATAAGTTTGACGTTAAGGGTTCAGTTATTATCGGTATCGTTGTAGCAACTATTATCGGTATTCCATTTGGCGTTACAGATTTATCAGTATTAAAGGGCGACGGCGCTATTTCTTGGAAATTCTGGGAAAACTTTGCAAACTTCTTTACCGTTGGTGAAGAAAGCGTATTCTTATCATTCACAGGCGTATTTAAGGAAGGCTTCGGTGGCTCTGTATTTACAATCATTATGCTTGTTATAACGTTCTGTATGATTGATATGTTCGATACAATGGGAACAATCGTTGGTTGCTGTGGTGGTAACAGAATTTTATCTGACGAAAACAATAAACCACGCAATTATGATAAGATTATGATTTCAGACGCTGTTGCAACTTGCACAGGCGCTATGCTTGGTACGTCTACAGTTACAACTTTCGTTGAATCAGGCGCAGGCGTTTCTGCCGGTGGTAGAACAGGTTTAACGGCTTTTGTTACTGCTTGCTTATTCTTCTTATCAATCTTCATTATGCCTGTATTTGCTGCTATTCCTGGCGCTGCTACGGCATCTGCACTCATTTACGTAGGCGTTCTTATGATGAAAAACAACGTTAAGTCAATCGACTTTAGTAATGCTATCAATGCTGTATCTGCATTCCTCACGATTGTTGTTATGGTATTAGCATACTCAATAACAAAGGGTATCGGTATCGGTTTAGTTACTTACACGCTCCTTTCACTTATCGCTTATGCTGTTGAATGGATTGTTTATGCTATCAAGGTTAAAAAGGATGCTGAACTTGCTAAACCTGTATTCCCAGTATCTATCATTGCAATTATTATAACAGTTCTCTTCCTTGTATACTTCTTAGTTCCAACAGTTATCTAATATCAAGGCTTGATTATAAAATTACAACTCTGCCGTTTGGCAGAGTTGTTTTTTTTCGAACTCAAACAACACAAAAAATTTAATTATTATTGACTTATTAGATTATTTACAATATAATATAGTCAATAATTATTAGGGGATTTTTATGTTAAATTCAGAAAAAATAAGATACGTTGGCGTAAACGATCACGACATAGATTTATTTGAAGGTCAATACGTTGTTCCAAACGGTATGGCTTATAACTCATACGTAATTATTGACGATAAAACGGCTGTTTTTGACTCGGTAGACGCTCGATTTAGTAAAGAGTGGCTAAATAATATTTCAACCGTTTTAGGTGAAAAATCGCCCGATTATATTGTTATTCAACATATGGAACCTGACCATTCGGGTAGCATAATGGAATTTGTAAAGGCGTATCCTAACGTAAAAATAGTTTCTTCAAGCAAAGCGTTTGTTATGATGAAGAATTATTTTGGAACGGACTTTTTGGATAGACAGGTTGTAGTTGGCGAAGGCAATAAACTTGACCTTGGCGAACACAAATTGACCTTTATTACAGCGCCTATGGTGCATTGGCCGGAAGTTATCGTAACTTATGAGGAAAGGGAAAAAGTGTTATTTTCAGCCGACGCGTTTGGTAAATTTGGCGCACTTGATGTCGACGAGGACTGGGCTTGTGAAGCACGTAGATATTATATCGGTATCGTGGGTAAATACGGCGCACTTGTTCAAACACTTTTAAAAAAGGTGTCTACGCTTGATATTAAGACAATTTGTCCCCTTCACGGTCCTGTTTTAACGGAAAATTTAGGATATTATTTTGACCTTTATAATATTTGGTCAAGTTACGGCACGGAAAGCGACGGCGTAGTTATTGCATATACTTCCGTTTACGGTAATACTAAAAAAGCAGTACAATTACTTGCCGACGGTTTAGAAAAAAAAGGCGTTAAAGTTACCGTAAACGACCTTGCTAGATGCGATATGGCAGAAGCCGTTGAAGATGCGTTTAGGTACGGTAAAATTGTTCTTGCAACGACTACTTATAATGGTGAAATTTTCCCGTTTATGCGTGAATTTATTAATCATTTAACCGAACGCAATTTTCAAAACAAAACGGTGGCGTTTATAGAAAACGGTAGTTGGGCGCCTGTTGCTAAAAAAGTTATGGCGTCAATGCTAGAAGGTTGCAAAAACATTACTTATACCGATACAAACGTTACCATTTTATCGGCATTAAATGAAGTTAGTAAAGCGCAAGTTAGCGCTCTATGTGAAGAATTAACAAAATAAAGGAGAATTTTTATGAGCAAATACGTTTGTCAAATTTGTGGGTGGATTTACGACGAGGAAGAAGGTTTACCTGAAAAAGGTATTGTAGCAGGAACAAAGTTTGAAGATTTACCAGACGATTTTACTTGTGAACTTTGCGCTGTAGATAAAGAAAATTTTTCAGTAGAAGAATAAAGCAAATATTTATATGCATAAAAAAAGACGTTAAAAACGTCTTTTTTTATTTGAAAAAATTTATTTTTTGTACAACAACGTCGTAATAATATTGTCTTTCGGATAAATATTCGTCGTATAGTTGTTTTTGTTCAGTCGTAAAAGAATCTACAAGTTCTTTTTCAGTCCTGTCCATTCTGCTTTTTGCAACCCTTAATGTAAAATCAATTTCCGACTTTACGTCTTCGGCACATCTAGTGATAATTTTTTGTACGTCTTCATTAGTAACTTTTTTCTTCATTCGTTAAACCTCCTAAAATAAAAAAATGCGCCAACCGAAGCGGGCGCATAAAAAAGCAAATCCCGTCGTTGTCACACGAAACTAAAATCACTATGATGAACATAACCATTTAGTGGAATTTGCATTTTTTCAAATTCAAAATGGTTATGCCAAAAAAGGGCATAATTATACCTGAAAGTTGCTGTAATTTTAGATAGATTTCGTGTGACATAATTAATATATCATAAATTGAAAATTATATCAAGTATATTTAAAAATAAAAAATCGACTTAAAAAGCCGAGTTTTTATTTGTTTAAATTATTTATTCAATATTTGTTACTTCCTTAAAGTTCACAGCTTTGCCTTGTTTTTTCCACTCTGTATATTCAGCAGTAGCGGCAAACATAACGTCGCCCGAAGAGTTGAGCGCTGTTTCAAGCGAATCTTGAATTACGCCGATAATAAATCCAACGCCAACCATTTGCATTGCAACTTCGATAGGAACGTTTAAGAGTGAGCAAGCCATAGGGATAAGTAGAAGCGAGCCTCCTGCTACACCCGACGCTCCACACGCACCAAGTGTTGCTACAAAGCTTAATAATATTGCTAGGAAGAAATTTACTTCAATACCACAGGAGAATGCTGCGCAAAGTGACATTACGGTAATCGTTATTGCAGCGCCGTCCATATTTATAGTTGCGCCAAGTGGTATCGCTACCGAATAGAAATCTTCATCAAGACCTAATCTTTTGCAAAGAGCCATATTTACAGGTATATTTGCAGCAGAACTTCTTGTAAAGAACGCTGATATGCCAGATTCTTTAAGACACTTAAATACAAGTGGGTAAGGATTCTTTTTAAGGCATAAGAATATTACAAACGGATCAATAACGAAGAATACGAAAAGCATACAGCCGACAAGAACAAGTAAAAGTTTACCGTAATCTACAAAGATGCTGATGCCGTATTCGCCAACTGATGAGAAAACAAGTCCCATAATTCCAAACGGGGCAAGTTGAATTATCCAACCAACTACTTTTGATACGCCGTCTGAAAAGTCTTTTAGGACGTTTTTAGTGCTATCTTTTGCCAAGCCCCTTAATGCAAGGCCGATAATTATCGACCAAGTCAAAATTCCGATATAGTTGCCGTTCATTATTGCAGAAATAGGGTTTTGAACCATATTATTAAGCAACGTTGAAAATACTTCAAAAAGACCTTCTGGCGCAACTGCGCTTTTAGGTGGAATATCAAGTGGTATTTTAACCTTAAAAATAAAACTTACTATTGTAGCAATAGCGGCTGCTAAAAACGTTGTTAACATATACAGCCCGATAACCGTTGCAAAACGCTTGCCGATATTTTTGCCAGCCGTCGATAACGAACTTAAAACTAGTACGAATACTAGTATAGGAGCTATACTTTTAAGAGCGCCGACAAATATACTGCCGAATAGCGCTATAAATTTTGCTTGTGGTAAAACTAAACCGAAAAATATACCGATTGCTAGTCCGATTAAAATTCTTATAATTAAAGAAGTGTCTGTGTAATACTTAATAATCTTTTTCAATACGTTCATAAAATTTCCCTTTGTAATTAAAATTGTTTTACGTCGCTGTTTTTATAAGTGGTAAAGCGAATAGTGTAACCGTTTGTTTCAATAGGATCGCTTTCGTAAACGCATTTAAGGTTAGGAAGTTTATCAAGATTTTCATAAAAAACTTCAGCCTCGCCGTCGGCGTCCACTTTTGTAATTAAAAATTCGTCGCAGTATGGGAGCATAGTTTTGTAAAACATTGCACCACCTATTACGAACGTATCGTCTGAATTATATTTTTTAAGTTCAGAAAAAAGTTCTTCAAGCGTGTGAACGATAATACAATCGTCACGTTCAACACCCTCTGGCGCTAAAACAATACTCGTTCTATTTTTAAGGGGCTTACTTCCTGGAAAGGAAAGCAAGGTGTTATATCCCATACAACAAACTTTATTTAAGGTTGTCCTTCTAAAAAATGCCATATCTTCTGGAAGGGAAAATAATAGGTCGTTCTTTTTGCCGATACCCCAGTTCTTGTCAACTGCTACGATAGTCTTCATTATATTGCCACCTCGATTTTATCTTCTAATTTAGTGTATTCATAACCTTCAAGTTTAAAGTCGTCTACCGTAAAGTCGTAGAAGTTTTTAACTTCAGGGTTTATCCAAACTTTTGGAGCAGGGTATTGTGGGTTTTTAAGAATTTTTTCAACAATAGGAACGTGCCTATCGTAAATATGCGCGTCGGCAATAACGTGTACAAGTTCGCCAACCTTTAAGCCGGAAACTTGCGCAAGCATCATTAACAAAATAGCGTATTGAACTACGTTCCAGTTATTCGCTGTCAAAACGTCGTTACTGCGCTGGTTTAGTATGCCGTTAAGCGTGTCACCAGAAACGTTAAAAGTCATTGAATAAGCGCAAGGATAAAGATTCATTTCCGACAAGTCTTGGTGAACGTAAATATTTGTCATAATACGTCTTGACGACGGATTGTTTTTAAGGTCGTATAATACTCTGTCAACTTGGTCAAACATACCTTCTTTATACTTGTGTTTAACGCCAAGTTGATAGCCGTACGCTTTGCCGATAGAGCCTGTTTCGTCTGCCCAACTGTCCCAAATGTGACTGTTTAAGTCGTTTACGTTATTAGATTTTTTTTGCCAAATCCATAAAATTTCGTCAATAGCAGACTTAAAAGCAGTTCTTCTTAAAGAAATGATAGGAAATTCCTCTTGTAAATTGTACCTATTTACTATGCAAAATTTTTTAACCGTATGGGCAGGGGTGCCATCCTCCCAACGTGGTCTTACTGGTAAGTCGGTGTCCCAAAATCCGTTATCTATTATATCACGACAAGTTTTAATAAAAATTTCGTCAGCTTTACTCATAATTACTCCTTTTTACTTTGTGGTTAATACTTTGCTTGAAACTCCGTCAAGCATTCCAAGTTTGCCCGAAAGTGAATTTATAACTTCCTGTGGGGCATCAAGAACTATGCTTATGACTGAAACGCCCCTCTCTTTTATAGGCAAGCCCAGCCTTCCCATAACGTAATCACGGGCAGAGTGCAACAATGCGTTCACCCTTTCTACTGAATCGGAACTTTTTACAATTATTGTAAGTACTGCTAATACGTTTGCCATCTCTGCTCCTTTAAATTAATAATACTGCTTTTTTTATTATAACAAAATAAAAGCCGTTTTTCAATAAAAAACGGCAAATTATGAACGGTTATAGGATATTTTTTGTTTAAATAACAAAATCTTCTGTTTTTATAACTTCTTTTAGTTTTTCTATCGCCTTTTTTTCAATGCGTGAAATGTATGAGCGAGATATTTTAAGCATTGAAGCAACCTCTCTTTGAGCATAGCACTCTCCAGAGCCTATTCCATAGCGCAAAGTTATTATTGTAAATTCTCTGTCGGTCAGAACTGCTTTCATCTTTTTAATAAGTTCGTTTTTAAGCATAACGTCGTTGGCGTTTTTAAATACGCTGTCCTCGTCCTCGGTTAGTAAATCTACTATTTTTAAGGTGTTTCCTTCGTTGTCCGTGCCTACCTCATCCCAAAGAGAAACGGTGTTTTTGAACTTTTTATTTGCGCGTAACAACATTAAAATTTCGTTTTCAATACAGCGTGAAGCAAACGTTGCAAGTTTATTGCTTTTTGTAGGGTTAAAAGTGTTTATCGCTTTATAAAGTCCCAACGCACCTACGGATATTAAGTCGTCAGTTTCGGCAGAACCTTTATATTTTTTTACTATGTGCGCTACAAGTCGCATATTGCGTTCAAGCAATATTTCCTTTGCTTTTTTATCGCCTGCCTTTGCCCTTTTTAAGTATTCCGTTTCTTCTTCAAGAGTAAGTGGCTTTTTAAAGGAACATCCTCCGATTATCGAACCTGTAAAAAACGTGATTTTACCCAAAATAAAAAATAAAAATTCCAGCATAAAAAACTCCTTTTTTATACTCTATGTTGAAAATTGTCGAATTATGTTAAAATAAATAAGTTAAATTTAACATATCGCTTTGCAAATAGGCGAGAAAATGCTAAAATTATTTAAGTAAATAATATGTTAGGAGAAGCTATGAAGGCAGTTATATTTGACCTTGATGGAACGTTGCTTAATACGGCACAAGATTTAGCGAACGCCGTAAATTACGCATTGCAATTACACGGCAAAAAAACGCACTCTGTTACGGACGTTATTAAAATGGTGGGTAACGGGGTAAAAAAATTAATTATTAATGCACTTGGTGAAGGCGACAAGGATATAGCAGACGACGTACTTAAAGATTTTAAAAAGTATTACGGTGAGCATAACGCTGATTTTACGTCAGAATACGACGGCGTATCGGAAATGTTAAAAACACTTAAACAGCGCAAAATTTTTACGGCTATTGCATCAAACAAATATGATGGTGCTGTCAAAAAACTATCGAACGCTTATTTTGGCGACTTAATAGACGTTGCGCTTGGCGAGGGTGAAAAAACAAGCCGTAAACCAAACCCAGATATGCTCTACTCAATCGTGTCAGCGCTTGGCGTAAAGTTAAGTGATTGCGTTTACGTAGGAGATTCCGACGTCGATATTTTAACGGCTAAAAATGCAGGGATGCCTTGCGTTAGCGTTAGTTGGGGGTTTAGAGATAAATCGTTTTTGGTGCAAAATGGCGCTACCGTTATTGCCGAAACCTTACCACAATTAACTGAAATATTATTAAAATTATAGTTTTTAACAAAAAAAAGCACCCCGACGGGTGCTTTTTTGTTGTTTAGAGTTGCATCTTTTTGATTACTGTTAATTTATCTGATAAAAGCATTAAGGATTTATAAAATAGGGATTGTTGCAAGATAAACTACGTCTTTGCGATAAGATGCGTCGCCTTCAGCTAAAACGAAAGCTTTTTTATGGATAATGCCACCTGCCTTGCTGACTATGTCCTCAAGCCCTTGTAAGCTTGCACCGGTGGAAACAACGTCGTCCACAATGCCGACTTTTTTGCCTTTAATAAGGTCGACGTCGTGCTTGCTTAAATAAAGTTTTTGTACTTGACCAGTCGTGATAGAAGATAAAATATCAACGTCTATGCCGTCTTGCATATATAGTTTTTTAGATTTTCTACAAACGGCGTAATGTTCCATATTAAGTTCCCTTGCAACGACGTGCGTAAGTTGTAAGCCTTTGCTTTCGGCAGTAATTAAAACTTCGCAATCGGTCAAAAGTTTTGCAAGTTCTTTGCCACAATGTTCGGTTAGTTTTTGGTCGCCGTGAAGGTTGAAGAACGCTATACTAATACCACTTGGTAACTGTAGAACAGGAAGTTTTTCTTTATACCCTTTTATATCTACTTCATAAAATTTTTCTGACATAATAAACCCCTTTTCTTTTTTATATATTTTAGCACATCAAAAACTTATTTGCAATACATAATAGCAAAACTTACGGCATATTTTTAATGTAAAAAGGAGGGTGTTTAATGGACTGGTATTCATTAAGTAGTGACGTTGCCGTAAATAAATTATCCGTCGTGGGTGGGTTAGATAATAAAAGAATTTTAGAAAGTCAAAAAAAATACGGTAAAAACGTTTTATCAAAGCCTAAAAACAAATCGTTTCTTAAAAGACTTTTTAGTGCTTTAGGCGAACCTATGATTTTAATTTTAATATTATCAGCGTGTATAACTTTTGGTGTTAATTTAGGTAGATTATTAAAAACTGGCAACGCTGATTTTATTGAGTTTTTTGGCATTATTATAGCGATTTCAGTTTCGGTTTGCATAACTCTTTTTATGGAAGGAAGTTCGCAAAAAGCCTTTGACGCCCTTTCAAAAATGTACGACAAGGTAAACGTAAAAGTTTTGCGCGATAAAAACGTAAAAGTTATTTCGCAAGAAGACGTTGTCGTAGGTGATTTAATTGAATTATGCGCAGGCGATAAAATTGTCGCTGACGGCAGGCTTATTGAGTGTACAGAATTTAGCGTTGACGAATCTGCTTTAACTGGGGAATCAGTTCCATCAAGAAAAGACGCCGTTTCCGTTTTGCCGGTTGGTAGTCATCTTGCAGAACGTAAAAATATGGTTTATTCAGGCTCTTTTGTAACGGGGGGAACGGCTAAATACGTGGTAACGGGGGTAGGAAATTCCACGGAAATCGGTACGATTGCTAATGAGATAGGCAAAAAGAAAGAAATATCTTCACCACTAGAACAAAAATTAAACAAATTAGGTAAAACTATTACGCTTATAGGTGGATTAGTATCTGCGTTTATTTTTTTAATCAGTATAACTAAACTTGCCGTTACAAAACAATTAACCTTTTATAACGCGCAACAAGTTTTTATTTCTTGTATCGTATTGATTGTCGCTGCCGTACCCGAAGGATTGCCGTCAATAGTTGCCGTTTCGCTCGCGCTTAATATGATAAAACTGGCAAAAAGTAATGCGCTCATTAAAAAACTTATTGCCACGGAAACTACTGGTGCTGTTAGTGTTATATGTTCGGACAAAACGGGAACTTTAACGGAAAATAAAATGAGAGTTTCTGCAATTTGTACAAAAGAGTGTTGCTTTAATAAAACGGAAAATAATTATGACGTTTTATATGAAAATTTTTGCATCAATTCAACTGCTGATTTAACAATTAGTGGTGGAGTGGAAAAGTTCGTTGGGAGTGGTAGCGAATGCGCGCTACTTTCGGCGTATAATTTGAGCACAAAAAAAGATTACAAGCAACTTCGCTTAAGTGCAAAAATAATTGATAGAATGCCGTTTTCTAGCGAAGAAAAAAGAATGGAAACGCTTGTTAGTAAAAATGATTACTTTCGCCTTTACGTAAAAGGTGCGCCCGAAGTAATATTAGGTAGGTGCGGACTTTCCGATAGCGAAATAAAAGTTATAAGCGACAAAATACAAGACTATGAAAAACAATGTAAAAGAGTGCTTTGTTTTGCGCATATGGACGGGTTTGACACTACCGTTGGCAGTAAAAACTTGACTTTTGACGGGTTTGCAGTTATTTCGGATAATATTCGTAAAGACGTATTTAAGGCAGTAAAAGATGCAAAAAAAGCCGGTATAGAAATAAAAATTTTAACCGGTGATAATATTGTCACGGCAATAGCGATTGCAAGAGAACTAGGCATTATATTAGACGATAAAGACGCTGTTTTAGCAAGTGATATAGATAAAATTTCCGATAGTGAACTAAAAAGAATTTTGCCGAACGTCAAGGTGATTGCGCGCAGTACGCCAAAGACAAAATTGCGTGTTGTTAAACTTTTAAAAGAACTTGGCGAAGTGGTTGCCGTTACTGGTGACGGAATAAACGACGCGCCGGCAATAAAACAAGCCGACGTCGGTATTTGTATGGGTATAACTGGTTCGGAAATTACTAAAGAAGCCTCTGACGTTATCTTATTAGACGACAGTTTTAGCACGATAATTAGCGCTATAAAATTTGGTAGAAACGTCTATGAAAATATGCAAAGGTTTATACTTTTTCAGTTATCGGTAAACGTTTCTGCTCTGTTAATTATAGTTTTCAGTCTATTAATGGGGCAAAATGCACCGTTTAACACGTTGCAACTTTTATGGATAAACGTTATAATGGACGGTCCACCTGCAATAACGCTTGGGCTTGAAGCTGTAAAGCCTGACATATTAAACAGAAAACCCGTTAGACGTGATAGTCCTCTAGTTACTTCAAAAATGCTTGTTAGAATACTACTAAACAGTCTTTTTGTAGCGACGGTAACTCTTTTAGAATATAAATATGATTTTTTAAACGTCGGCAAAGGTCAGGTGGGAACAGTAGTATTTACCCTTTTTATTACTTTCCAACTATTTAACGCATTTAATTCAAGAGAACTTGGAAGCAAGAGTATCTTTACCAACTTAACTAAAAATAAAATTATGCTCGCAACCTTTTGCTTGACTTTTATATTGCACGTGATAATAGTTACCTTTTTTAATAAATTATTTGGGGTAACGCCGTTGCCGTTATTAACTTGGGTAAAAACTGTGGCATTGTCGTTTTCTATAGTGGTTATATCTGAACTATATAAGATAATTTTTAAGAAATTTTTGTCAAAACGAGTATGTTTTAACTATTTTCGAAATAAAAAAGGAGTAAAAAGCATAAAATAGTTTGTATGACGGAAATTGTAGTAACAGAGAAAGAAAAAAACGTAAAATATTTATTATATCTTCAAAAAAATTTGGCTGAAATTTTCAATCAAACACAAACCTTGGTTAAGTGTTATAAGAATAATCAAAGGGCAGTTTTAGAACTTGAAGTACAAGATTTGTATAAAGATTTAATTATCAACGAACTTATAGATAAGATTGCCGACGTAATAGTCGTCGGCTATAAATACGTTTTTTTAAAAGACAAAGTCAAACCTATGGGACTTAATGACGATGGAAAAAATCTTTTACTTGCAGGTATAATTTCTGCAGACATTGACGACGACAAAAAATACGTTATTTCTAAAATCAAAGGATTTGACAGTATTGCCATTGACGGCGTATACAATTTTAGGCTAAAAATCTTAAAAGAAAAATGGTTTGAAATTTCTTCGTTAATGCCGACGGCGTTTATGCCTGAACAGTTAAAGGAATTTTTGTCGTATATTTCTGGGGGTAGAAAGGAAAGGATATTTATCGACGGGGAAGCCGTGTATGATTCACACTATCGCAGGCAGATAAAATCGGAACTAACCGAAAGCCCTGATGCATTAACGGAAGTGGTTTTATGTGGTGCGAGTGAAATAAACCTACTATCTTCGCCTGATAAAAGGTTAGAGTCAGGGCTAATGTCGTATTATGGTAGTAAGGTTAACTTCGTTAAAAAAGGATAATTTTAAAAATTTTTTTATTAAATAAACGCTGACGAAATCGGTTTTTAGCACGTTTTGGTAAAATAATTCTACTTGACAAAATAGAGTATTAGTTGTAATATAAATGTATATATAAATTTAAATACTTTTAGCGTCCTCATCTTTTTATAAAAGTGGAGGGCGCTTAATTGTCTAAAAGATTTTACGAAAGGGGTGATTTTATGGTTATTACCGTAAAAAACGACGAGAAATTCCAGTTTGACGGTGCTATGACGGCAGGGGAAATAGTTAAAAGTATTTCCGAAGGTTTATATAGGGCTACCGTCTGCGTTAAAATTGATGGGGAATTATTTGATTTATCTCACGTTGTCGATAAAGATTGTGCGTTGTCGGCAATTACGCTTAAGGATAAGGAAGGTTTAGACGTTTATCGTCATACTACGTCGCACGTGCTTGCACAGGCGATTAAAAACGTCTACCCGACTTCTAAACTTGCAATAGGACCTACTATTGAAAACGGCTTTTACTATGACGTAGAATTTAATACGCCTATCGTTTTGGCTGACCTTGCAAAGATTGAATCGGAAATGAAGAAAATTATCAAAGCCGATTTCCCTATCGAAAGATATACTTTATCTAAAAAAGAAGCTGTAAAGCTTATGAAAAGTTTTTCCGAGCCGTATAAAGTGCAGTTGATAGAAGAATTGCCAGCCGACGCTGAAATATCTTTCTATAAGCACGGTGGATTTGTTGACCTTTGCCGTGGTCCACACCTTCCTTCAACGGGTAAAATTAAGGCGTTCAAGTTGACGGCTATTACCGGCGCTTACTGGAAAGGCAAGTCGGAAAATAAAATGCTTACCCGTATTTACGGCACGGCGTTTGAAAAAAAGTCTGAACTTGAAGAACATTTACTTAAACTTGAAGAAGCAAAACAAAAAGACCACAACAAATTAGGTCGTGATCTTGAATATTTCACCACAGTAGATAGTATCGGGCAAGGTTTACCGGTGCTTTTGCCAAAAGGCGCAAAGGTTATTCAACTTTTACAGCGCTTTGTTGAAGATGAGGAATACAAGCGTGGTTATCAACTTACAATGACACCACTTATGGCTAAAAGCGACCTTTATAAAATTTCCGGCCACTGGGGGCATTATAAAGACGGTATGTTTATTTTAGGCGACGAGGGCAAGGATAAAGAAGTTTTTGCGCTCCGTCCTATGACTTGTCCGTTTCAATTCCAAGCCTACTTAAATAGACCGAGAAGTTATAAAGATTTACCTTTAAGATATGCTGAAACTTCTACTTTGTTTAGGAACGAGGATAGTGGTGAAATGCACGGTCTTATTCGCGTTAGACAATTCACTATTTCAGAAGGGCATATCGCTTGTAGACCTGATCAACTTAAAGAAGAATTTAAGGGCTGTCTTGACCTTGCTAACTATATGTTAAAGTCAATCGGACTATATGAGGACGTAACGTTTAGATTTAGCAAATGGGATGCTAATAACAAGGCTAAATATATAGGTTCAGCGCGTGAGTGGGATAAAGTTCAAACGACAATGAAAGGCATTTTAGACGAACTTGGCATTGACTATGAAGAAGCCGATGGCGAAGCCGCTTTTTACGGACCTAAACTTGATATTCAATGTAAAAATATTCACGGCAAGGAAGATACGCTAATTACTATCCAGATAGACTTCCAACTTGCAAAACGTTTCGATATGGTTTACACCGATACTGATGGGGAAAAGAAATATCCTTACGTTTTACACAGAACGAGCGTAGGCTGTTATCAAAGGACGCTTGCTCTTTTAATTGAAAAATATGGTGGCGCTATGCCATTGTGGCTTGCTCCTACGCAAGTTAAAATCTTAAACGTTACCGATAGAACGGCTGAATATTCAAAGGAACTTGCATCAGCGCTTTCAGACGCTGGGTTAAGGGTGGAACTTGACTTGCGTAACGAAAAGATAGGTTATAAAATTCGTGAAGCGCAACTTTCAAAAGTTCCGTATATGTTCATTGTTGGAGATAAGGAGCTTGAAGCAGGCACTGTTTCCGTTCGTTCAAGAAATGCAGGCGATTTGGGTTCTATGACAAAGGATGAAATTATAGCAAAACTTCTATTTGAGGACAAGACGAAAAAATTGAATTAATAAAAGCCCGAGGACTTCCTCGGGCTTTTAATTTTTAGTAAAAATGTTTTATCCGTTTTAATTTTTGCCTTGCGTGAATATAATAAATTATGAGTAAAAGAAAAACGGTGCAAAGAATAATTTCATTTATAATAGTTATCGCTATCACCATATTTGGTTTGACAATAGGAGTAAACAAAATAGGCGAAAAAGATTTTAATGAAGACAATTCTGCTTTTAAAGGAATATTAAATTTGTGGCATGTGGACACGTTTGAAGGGGGTACGTGGTCGCGAAAACAGTTCATTTTGTCTGTCGCAAGGCAATTTGAAAAGGAAAACCCCGGCGTTTTAATAAACGTGAGGCAGTTAACTATTTCATCAATCAATATGGAATTAGAAAAAGATTTGCCCGATTTAATTTCCTATGGGACGGGGGTAAATTTGACGGGGATGAGCGAGATTAGTGAAAGCGTTGGCGACGCTTGTAAGCTTAACGGAAAAACTTACGCCGTACCCTATTTAATGAGTGGTTATTATATTTTTAGCCACAATTTAATTGAAAACGTTAATTTTTTTGACAAAATAACCGTAGCCGATAGTGAATTGACCTCGCCGTTGACGGCATTTTATGCAAGTGGATACTCGGCTAAAAAAATATCCCTAAAAAGCCCTGTAAATGCTTTTTACGACTTTGCAACAAACAGTAGTGAAATTTTACTTGGAACTTTGCGTGATGCAAATAGAATAATTGCTAAAAACATTTCAGTAAACGTTATTCCATTAAACGGATATAACGATTTATTTCAGTACGTTTCGGTAACTTCAAAAAGTCAAATAAAAAAAGCCTATGCCGATAAATTTGTCAAAATGCTTATTTCAAAAGACGTGCAAGAAAAGGTAAAAGAATTATCAATGCTTTCGCCATATTTAAGTTTATATAACGACGGTTTGCTTTGTGAATGTCAAAAAATTTCGCCAGCAACAACGCTTTCTGCTTTTACGCCGACAAGCATTTATAAGCAAATTAAACAAGTCGTTGCAAAAGACATGGATAACGGGCTAAAACAATTAAAAGACAAAAATTTGATTATTAACTTGATAAAATAATAAATATATAGTAATATATAAGGAGCAAACTTGTTTTTAAAAGAAATTCAGTCTGTTACAAAAGATGAAATATTTTTAAACGTACCTTTTGGAAAGTATACAACGTTTAGGTGTGGTGGGACGGCAAAATATTACGTAGAGCCGTCTGATGAAATGTCTTTAATAAGCATTGTTTCGGTATGTCAAAGCAACGGCGTTGATTATTTTTTGCTTGGTAACGGAAGTAAAATTTTAGTTTCCGACAATGGCTACAACGGGGTTGTGATTTCGACAAAGAAACTTAATAAAATCAATTTTGACGGTGATTACGTCTATGCTCAATCGGGCGTTACGGTTGCTAAATTATTGTCTTTTTGCGCGCTGTACGGGGTTGGTGGTTTTGAGTTTTTGGCAGGGATTCCTGCTACCGTTGGGGGGCTTATTGCGACAAACGGTGGTGCTTTTGGTCAATCGGTGTCTGAAGTTACTTATAAGTACGCACTCTATTCCGATGGCAAAACAAGTATAAAAGATTTGTCGAATTTTACGTATAGGCAAAGCCCTGTTAAAAGTGGTGACGTCGTATTGTTTGCGCTTTTAAATAAGAGCAAATCTAATAGCGTGCGTCAAGACATTAAAGAGTATCTTTTTAAGAGGAAAGGACAACCGATAGGTAACAGCGCCGGTAGTGTTTTTAAAAATCCATCGGGCGATTTTGCTGGTCGGCTTATAGAACAATGTGGACTTAAAGGCTATCAAATAGGTGGCGCAAAAGTTTCACAAAAACACGCTAATTTTATAATTAATAACGGTGGTACTTCGTCAGACGTTTATAACCTAATTGAGTTTATAAAACGTGCCGTTAACGAAAAATTTGGGATAACGCTTGAAGAAGAAGTTCGCTGTGTTGGAGATTTTTAATGATTTTAACGTCAGATTATCATACGCATACTATCTATAGCCATGGCAAAGGAACGGTGCTTGATAACGCTATATCGGCTAAAAATGTCGGGCTTAAAGAAATCGCAATAAGTGACCACGGGTTTTCACACCCTGCTTTTGGGTTAAGGAAAAGAAAGGTGGATGCGCTTGTTGCCGATTGCCAAGACGCCAGCGTAAAAACAGGTGTTAAAGTGCTTGTGGGGATAGAGTCGAATATAATTTCCGACAAAGGCAAATGCGATTTACCAGTAAAACTATATGATAAATTTGACGTATTTTTAATGGGTATGCATCAATTTGTTTTGTATACGCCACTAACCTTTGCAAAACTATTTGTACCCGATTTATTTTGCAACGTTTTCAATGCAAAGCCTGCAAAATGGATGATTAAGGAAAACACGAAGGCTTTTATAAACGCCATAAAAAAATGTCCTATTGACGCCGTAACGCACCTTAATTATAAGTGTTTTACCGACGCTGTTGAAGTTGCAAAATGCGCGTCCGACTATGGTACGTATCTTGAACTTAATTCAAAGAAAACGCATTTAAGTGACGACGAACTTTATTCTCTTGTCAAGACGGGGGTAAATTTCATAATAGATAGCGACGCTCATACTCCTGATAGGGTTGGCGAGTTTGAACTTGTTAAAAAGCAGTTAAGCAGGGTTGAAGTCCCTATTGACAGGATACACAACGTAGATGGCAAGTTGCCTACTTTTAGATTTGCTAAATTTAAAAACGGTAATATTTGACGGTGAACGGTATTGTCAAAATTGACCAAAAATTGTTTTATTGATATAAATTATGAGTTTTTCAAGTGAGATTAAGGAAGAAATAATAAAAAAAGGTGTCGGTGGAAAATGTTGTAAAAAGGCATTTTTAGCTGGGTTTATAAGATCAACGGGCTCTATCATAAAGACGGGGGACGGCTATGGTTTTGAGTGTTCAACCGATATGCCCAACGCTATGGGATACACGCTACGACTTTTAAATGAAATATACTCTTATAACGGTGGTGAGACTTTTTTTTACGAGGACAACCTTAACAAAAGGTATCATTACGCTGCCGACTTTATAGGTCAAGATGCCGTAGATATTTTATTCGATTTAGGCATATTAGGATACGGTGAAGAAGGCGACGAATACGAACTTCGATTAAAAAGTAATAAAGAACTTTTAAAGAAAGAGTGTTGTGTAAAAGCGTTTATAAAGGGTATGTTTATAGGAAGTGGCTCTTGTACAATTCCAGAACAGATAGGCTCTACCACGGGGTATCATCTTGAAGTAGTTTTTACGCATAAAGTACCAGCAGGGGAATTTGCAGGACACCTTGCGTCGTTCAATATTTTGGCAAAGACTATTTTAAGAAGAAAAAACACCGTTGTCTACGTTAAAAGTTCAGACGAAATCAAAGACTTTTTGGCACTTATCAACACACCGAAAGCCGTATTGAAAATTACCGACACAATGATAGAAAAGCAGATGAGTAACGACGCCAACAGAAAGCGTAACTGCGACGTCGCAAACGTTTCAAAGTCAATTATTGCAAACGAAAAATACGCGCAGGCAATTTTACTTATTGACAGTACGATCGGTATTGAAACGCTTTCGCCGGAACTTCAAACGGTTGCTGA
>JAZNVV010000010.1:0-20467 GCA_045593005.1 Christensenellaceae bacterium
AAGTGCATAAGAAATACTGTAAATTGCAATACCATCTTTAATCATCATAGCAGTAATTGCTGTAAGAATTAATAAAACAACACCACTTATAAATTCACAGACGAAACCTATAGTATGGAACTTCATCTTCTTCTTTGGAGCAATATCACCTAAAATCATAAACAATGCACCAAATACCGTTATTACTCCAAGTGCGATAAGAGCTATTCTCGTTACAAGACCAAACGTACCTGCTGGAACGTTAGACCCCATAAGAATATCCATAATACTGTATTCACTTATGATTGTTTTAGAGCCTTCGAGAATTTGTGTTTCGATAGTGCCTGATAAAACTAATAATGCGTAAAGTACAACAACAACTACGCCACCAAATATACCGAAAATTTTACTACCAACACCTTCACGAAGGAATTTAACGGCTCCCTTGAAGAAGTTGATCCATCCTCTTATAACCATAACGACAGATGCAAGAACAAAAAGTAAACCTGCTATTGTCATTTCGCTTGCTACCTTAACTTCCCCACCGATAGCTCTCATTAATGTGGCAACCGTCTTTGCGTTATCAGTAAGTGCAAAGTCAACCGTCGTTTGACCGAGCAATAATACAACACCTGTAATCATTAATAAGAAAGCAGCAATTCTTCTAAAGAATTTACATAAATATTCGTCGTTTGCATTAGCAAGGAAACCGAATATAATACCGAAAAATGCTGTTACAAGTGCTATTACTAATAAAATGTTCATTGATGAAACGCCAGAAAGACCGAAAATAAGTCCCATACCCGTCCATCTGTAGAAACCAGGAATTACGTATATAGGCGACGAAATGAACATAAGTAAGCCAACAACTGCAAACGCAGAAACCGTGATATAACGATAGCGTTGAAGGAAATGAATAAATGGCTTTCTAATAGAGAAAATTGCCGTAATAGCAAGTATAATACCAAGCGTTGAAACAATACCTGCAACGCCTGCATCACCTTGAAGGTTATTTGATATAGTAAAGTTGATTATATAATTAACTTTTTTCGCAAATGCAGGAGAGAAACCAGCAGTAGCAAATGCATTTGTAAATAACATTGCAACTGCAACTAAAAGCAAGAAGATTGCTTTCACAACTCTAAGTGGAATACTTGGTTCTTCCCTCTTATATTCTTTTGCTTGACAGATAAAGAAACCTGCAATACCTACAAAAGAAATACCCATAAGTATATAGTTAGGTGAAATACCTTCAACAAGACCAAGTATGAGTGCTAAACCAGAGATACTAATTTTATCAGGGAATTCTTTAATTGAATCATTAGGCGTTATCAAATAATTAACAGAATATACAGGCAATGCCATATAAGCAACTATTAAAATAACAGCAACCATAAGGCTGAATTTGTACTTGTCAGTCTTCCAAAGATTTAATAAAAGCATGCAAAGAACGCCGATAGCAGCGATTGCAGCCATAGAAATTAAAAGACCTAAAACAAGGCTGTTGCTTAAAGCACCCTCAATGTTTGCAAGTGAAGCAAACTTACCTGTTTGCGTTAGTATTATAAGTTCATCAGCAAATTTAACAAGGTCGTATTCTCTAAGAATGGTAAATACCATAAAGAAGACACCAGCCCACGCCAACATTGTGAGGAATATTCTAAATGATTTATTAACCTTATCAGGGTCGCCCAATCTAGACATTGCGCAAATAACGGTTATAATAGCATAGATTGCAGCAACAGCTATAATACCGAGTTCTATAGTCGCCCTGCTATCACCTACTAAACCAAGTTTACCATTAAACATTAAAAGCGCTGTAAATGCAATCATTGCAATAACGCTTGTAGTCACGCCACCTCTAAAACGAGCTTTTTGTCCTGCTGCAGTAAACATAACACTTCCTAAAAAATTAAAAACGGCTAAAACTAATGCAACCGTAAGGAACGTGCCAACAGAAGCGTTGATTGTTAACATTATGAGTTCACTCATACCATTCTCCTTAAAAAATGTGATCACTTGTTATATAATTATAATTATACTAATAACATACATATTATACAGTAACTAAACAAATTAGTCAATAGGTATAAAGGTAAATTTTATTTTTTATTTTATTTTTTTAAGTTTTTATTCTTTAATTAGAAAAAAGACGCCCCTTATCGGGACGCCTTTTTAATTACTTATTCTGCAGGAACGTATATTGCATAAAGTTTAAGACTTCTTGGATTATCAAATAAATCTTCAGTGCTTTCAATTATATCTTCTTCAGTTGCATCAGGTGATTCTGCCCAACCGATATGAACGTAACCTTCTTTTGTAGCAGATGCTGTTTCAAGGAAGTTAAAACTATCATTCAACGTGTAGAAAGTTTTAGCAAATGAAGTCATTGTACCACCATTATAATCATACTGAATAGAATATCTCTTAACCTCAATATCTATTACAACATAAATAGTGGACTGATCTTTATAATTTTTTAAAACCTTATACTGTTTAGCAGTATAACCACGTGTTGCTTGACTAAACTCATTAAGGAACTGATCAGAAATACCTTCAACTTTCTCACCTTTTTTAATCGTTTTAATGATAATTGGATTGCCTTCGTTATCCGTTACGATTTCATCATTTCTCGAATAATAATAAACGATATTTGAATCAGCAACGTCTTTATCCTTTGAGCAACCAACGAGAACAAAACTTGCAATTGCAACGATTATCGTCAAACATAATATAAAAAATCTTTTCATAAAAATCTCCGATAAGGTTATAGCAAAATGGCATAACCCCATTTTTGTTTCTTATAATATTATACAAGCAAAAAATCTTTAAGTCAATAATATTTTAAATTAATTTGTGTAAAAATTAAAAAATTTATTCCATCTAATATTTTTTAATCAAAAGTGTTTAACTTTTTGCAAAACTAATTAAACAGGAAACGTTAATTAATACATTTTTAGACAACATATCCTTATTAAAAACAAATCGAATAAAAAGCGTATCATTTGTCGTCTTTTGTCGTATAAATAGTTAATATAAGGATTGTTTTTATATGCAACGGTTGCCCCAAATTATACCATTTGTCAAAAAAACACCTAGTGTAAATTACTTTAATACTAAAAAAAATGATTGTCATTTTTGCAAAAAAGAAGGACCGATAACGATCCTTCTTCCTTTTTTTAATATTAGTCTTTGTAGTTAACGATTGCTGCAAAGTCTTCAGCTTTCAATGCAGCGCCACCGATAAGCCCACCGTCAATATTTCTTTGAGCCATAAGTTCTTTTGCATTGCCCGGCTTCATTGAGCCACCGTATTGAATACGGATATTTTTAGCAACGTCTTCGCCAAATTGAGCCTTCATAACTCTTCTGATATAAGCAATCGTCTTATTTGCATCTTCAGCCGTAGCTGTTTTGCCAGTGCCGATAGCCCAAACAGGTTCGTAAGCGATAACAACGTTTGAAAAATCTTCAATACCAGCAAGACCTTCAACAATTTGTTTCTTTAAAACTTTATTAGTTCTTCTCTTTTCTCTTTCTTCTAACGTTTCACCAACGCAAACGATAGGCTTTAAGTCGTTCTTTAAAGCTTGCTTTGTTCTTGCGTTTACGCTTGCATCAGTTTCGCCAAAGTATTGACGTCTTTCACTGTGTCCGATAATAACGTATTCAACACCGATTTCTTTAAGCATTTCTGCAGAAATTTCACCCGTGAAAGCACCACTGTCTGCCCAAGCAACGTTTTCAGCACCAAGCTTAATCTTGCTACCCTTAACTGCTTCAGCCACAACCCAAAGATCTGTGTATGGTACGCATACTACAACTTCCGGCTTTGATTTTGCTACAAGTGGTTTTAAAGCATCAATAAGTTCAACGGCTTCTTTTGCCGTCTTGTTCATTTTCCAGTTACCTGCAATAATAGGTTTTCTCATAAAAGAATAACTCCTTGTCCATAATTTTTTGACCTTGTTATTATAACACGATTAAAAGCATAAATCAATAGAATATTAAAAACTGTTTTAATTTTTTTGTTTATTTTATTAAACGCTTGATTACTTTAATAAAATAAGGCCACCGATTAGGTAGCCTTAAAATTGCTTTTTAATTATTTAACGTCAAGACATTCGATACCAGGAAGTTTTTTGCCTTCAAAAAGTTCTAATGAAGCGCCACCACCGGTAGAAATATGGCTCATCTTATCAGCAAAACCAAGCGTAGCAACTGCAGCAGCAGAGTCACCACCACCGATAATAGTAGTTGCACCTTCAGCCTCTGCTAAAGCTTTAGCTACGGCAATCGTGCCCTTTGCTAACGTTGGGTTTTCAAATACACCCATAGGTCCGTTCCAAATAACTGTTTTAGCACTCTTAACAACGTCAGCGTATAATTCAGCAGTCTTATCACCGATATCAAGCCCCATTTTATCAGCAGGAATAGTATCAACAACTTCCACTTCAATAGGAGCGTCGATAGGGTCAGGGAAAGACGTTGTAACAGTAGTATCTATAGGAAGATAAATCTTCTTACCAAGACTTTCAGCCTTTGCAAGCATATCTTTACAGTAATCAATCTTTTCATCATCAACAAGTGACGTACCAATTTCCTTTCCCATAGCCTTTAAGAAGGTATACGACATACCACCACCGATAACAAGAGCGTCACACTTTTCTAAAAGGTTAGCGATAACGTTAAGTTTATCAGCAACTTTTGCGCCACCTAATACAGCAACGAAAGGTCTTTCAGGTGCTTCTAATGCGCCACCCATAATTCTTAATTCCTTTTCGATAAGGAAACCACAAACAGATTCTTTAACAAGGCCGTATTCAGCAATAGCAGCCGTAGTTGCGTGTGAACGGTGAGCTGTACCAAAAGCGTCGTTTACAAATACTTGTCCGTCGCAAAGAGCAGCAAGTTTTTTACAAAGTTCTTCGTCACGCTTTTCTTCGCCTTTTTCAAAACGAGTATTTTCTAAAAGTATAACTTCGCCTTCTTTAATATCTTTAGCGAGTGCTTGAGCAGATTCGCCAACAACGTCTTTTGCAAACTTAACTTCTACGCCAAGTTTTTCAGAAAGTCTTTTTGCAACAGGTGCAAGAGTAAACTTATCAGCATCTTTTAAAGCCTTCTTTAAATATTCAGCAGTAGCAGCAGCCTGTTCACTTTCAGGAAGTTTTTCAACAGCCTTCTTTTCCTTCTTTGTAAGACCAAAGCCAGGCGTTAAAATATTGTGTGGTTTGCCCATATGTGAGCAAAGAATAACTTTAGCGCCATTTTCCATAAGATATTTAATTGTTGGAAGAGCGCCGTTGATACGGTTTTCATCTGTGATAACGCCGTCCTTCATAGGAACGTTGAAGTCACATCTTACAAGACACTTTTTGCCTTTTACGTCAATGTCTAAAATTGATTTCTTGTTCATTATTGAATTCTCCTTCAATTTGATTTATAACTATTTTATTTTAATATTCTTTTATCAAAAAGTCAATACAATTTTATCCAAAATACGGCAATTTTTTATATCTTTATCAAGTTGCGTATTTTATATTTAACTTCTTAAAAGTAGGTGGTGATAGTTATCGCCTACTACACTTAATCTGGACGCCCAGTTAAATGTCCTTCTATATTGAACTCTTCATAACCTATTTGTCTAATCGCTTCATACACGCCTATTGCAACTGAATTTGATAGGTTTAGACTGCGAAGTTCCCCTATCATAGGTATACGAACGCACTCGTTATAATGCTCTTTTAAAAGTGGTTCGGGTAGTCCTCTTGACTCTTTGCCAAAAACTAAAAAATCACCATCGTTATATGTAATTTGAGTATGCGTGTGTTTTGATTTTGTTGAAAAAAAGTGAAAATTTTTCCCATCGTAAAACTTGTCCATAACTTCATAAATGCTATCATAATAAAATATGTTAAGTTTATCCCAGTAGTCAAGCCCAGCTCTTTTTAAATGCTTGTCCGTAATTGTAAAGCCAAGTGGTCTAACAAGATGCAATCTTGCACCCGTAGCGGCGCAAGTCCTTGCAATATTGCCTGTGTTTTGTGGAATTTCAGGCTCTACTAAAACGATATTTAATGACATAATATCTCCTAAATAATACAATTTTTTATCAAAAACGGTCAAGTTTCACACAACCGTTGTATATCAATATGCACCGTGCCTTTTAAAATAGACTTCTTTAAAAACCTTTTTTATCTCAACGTCGCAAACGCTAACGTCCATACTTGAAGAGTATATTGTTTCACCCTTATAGTCCGACGCAAACGAATAATTTTTGCCACATAAAACAATAGGTACGCCACACAAAAAAGACTCTGCTTTAGCGACCGTTTCCACGCTAAAATTTTCAATAGCACCATAAACGCAAACGATTATATCAGCATCAGATAGCGCCATGGCTTTAACGGCGTCAAACGAATAAATATCCCCTTCAATTATAACGCCTATTTTGCCCACGCTTGTTTTGTAAACTATAAAATTTACGCCACCCGTGTATTCGCTACCCTCTGTAACGTAAACACCGTCTGAAACACCTAAAAGTTTACCACAGTCAGCAATCACTGCCGATTTACGGAAAGCCCCGTAAGTGTCCGTATCGCATCCTGCTATTATTACCGACTTTAATTCTTTTGAAAGTTTAGCAAGGTCGGAAAAATGCTCCGTTGTGCCGTCAAGTTCGTTTTCATAACTAACCGTGCCTAAACCTTTCAAGTTAAATACTACAAGTTTTGCTCCGTCCGTTTTAGACAAATCGTTTTCCCAAAAGGAATGCATAGTGCTTTTAGTAACAAGACAAATCTTCAAACAGTCTACCCCACGCCCATATATTACAATAATATAATATTTATCGAACGCTAATTTTGTGATAGACGTTGTTAAAAAGCATATCAGATGCCGTTACAAAACCATATGTAAATTTTCGTCTAAACATTTTTTTAACTGCTCAACGTTTTCACAGGCGTAAAGCATTTTATTAAGCTCACGCATGTTGCGCCTACCCTTAAAATAGTATACGAAGAATTTGCGCATATTGAGCGTCGTATATCTATCGGAAAATGCCGTAAGCATATCGTCAATCTGTGTAAAAATAATATCCCTCAAAGAAATATCACTTTTCACCCCCGTTAACTTGGAAAATAAAAAGGGATCTGCAATCGCCCCACGTGCAAGCATAATTCCGTCAGCGCCGGTCCTATCCATCATAACGTCAGCATCCTTTTCGGTAAAAATGCCACCATTTGCAATTATAGGTATATTTACTGCCTTTTTCGCCTTTTCGATTTCAGAAAAGTTGACGTCGCCCGAATAATATCTTTCCCTTGTTCTGCCGTGTATTGTTATAAGTTTAGCCCCTGCGCCTTCAAGCATTTTAGCATAGTCTTCCGTCACGAACGGCCCGTCGTCTTTTAACCCTATGCGAATTTTAGCAGTTATCGTTTTGCCCGATTTGACAGCAGATTTAACGACTGCCTCAGCCTTGTGTATATCGGTTAAAAGCGCACTACCCTCTCCATTTTTGAAAACTTTTGGAACAGGACAGCCCATATTAATATCCACAACGTCAAAAGGCGCTAAATCTTTACTTGTTAGCGCTTGATAAATGACGTCAGGTTCAGAACCAAAAATTTGTGCCACGCAATTATTTTCTTTTTTTGAAACGGTCAATAATTTAACTGTGTTTTCCCCACCGTATACGATACCTTTTGCCGAAACAAGTTCCGTATACGTAGCGCCTGCATTAAGTTTTGCACATATACCCCTAAAAGCAAAGTCGGTATACCCTGCCATCGGTGCAAGAAAAACGTTATTGTCAGCCGTGAATTTTCCTGCTTGAATTTTCTTTATCTGCATATTTAACAATATACAATAAATTAATAAAACAAGCAAGTAAATAACAAAAAAATACGGCAATAGGCATTGCAAATATATTAACGCTTGGCATTTTTAAGAGTATTTTAGCAATAATAATTTTTAGCGTTGAACCAAATAAGCAACTCAAGATAGGTATCTTCGTTTTACTTTTTGCAATTAAAATGGAATTAGTCGTTTGAAGTATCGCCATTAAAATTATGCTTGGCGACAACGCTTTTATCAAACTTATCGTCAAAGTTTTTTCCTTTTGTAATAGCGTTGGGAAAAGTATTTTGACGGCAAGTGGAGAAAACGCAAAAACGCAAATTGCACCTAAAAAAGAAAGTATAAGCGTTGATAATATAAGTAATTTTACGTTATTTTTCCCCTTGCCGTTTTTAGCAATTACTGGTATCGCAACAACTGCTAACCCGTAACATACAGTTACCGGCAAATTAACTATCGACATAACTGCACCCGAATATAAACCATATTCTTTAACAGCGCTATCTGTGAACTTTTTTAATGAGTTTATTATTAGCGAACTATCTATTATATGTGATAACGGAAATATGATAGATAACAAAGTTATAGGTAAAACGGCGTAAAAAAGTCTTTTATATTCACCAAACCTCTCTTTTTTGGTCAATTTTGGCGATACCGTTACCATATCAAAGTTATCCAAGCGCTTAAATGCAACGACATTTTTACGGCGTTTAAGGACATAAATAGATGCAAGAAATATAAGAGCAAAAAATTCGCTAACAACTATAGCAAACCCAGCCCCCATAACTTTATTTGCAATTCCGTCGGCATTATAAATAATTGTCAATCCTACGACTATTTTTACAACTTGTTCAAAGACTTGCGATAATGAAGTCGGATACATTTTCATTTGACCTTGAAAGTATCCTTTAAAGCACGCTGATAGGGCAACAAAAATTACTGCTGGCGAAATAACTTTATAAATATAGAAACTAGACACGTCCCCTTGAAAATATGCTAGTGGTTTAGATAGTAAAAACATTAGTATTGTAGCAATAATGCCTAACGAGCCAAACAAAACTATAGCCTTTTTTAGATAATCTTCTTTTTTGTGTTCGTTTTTGGCTATAACCCTTGCTAAAGCGCTAGGAACTCCTGCCGACGACAAATCTAATAACAGCGTGTATACTGGAAACGCCATTTGATATACGCCAAGCCCCTCTGCACCAAGTAAAGCTGTTAAAGGAACTCTATAAATAGCGCCTGCAATTTTTGTTAAAAATCCACCTATTGCTATTACTAAAGCGCCTAAATAAATCTTTCTGTTCTTCATATATGTAAGACTTGCCATATTTGCATATGTACAAGTTTGATAATACCGTTACCCCATTTTTTGTGCCAAAAACTCTGCTGATAGTTTTATACTCTTTACGTCCTCATCCCCTATTTCTTTACCCATAACAATTACGTAGCCGATAAGTTCGCCATTAAAAATAGGAACTATCGTTTGCTTTAAGTATTCAAATTCCCTTTCGGTAATCGGTTGAATAATATTTTGTTCATTAATAAGCGACCTGCCAGAAAGCTCCAACAGTTTTTGCGATAAAACGCACCCTTCAACGCCTGCTATTGTAGAGCATATTACTTTATGAGTATCGGTAATAATAACGTCTTGCCCGATAATGTTTTTGATTGCGCCAGTAAGACACACGCACGTGTCGTATTCACCGTGATATGGTGAATATTTTTTTAATATAAGCACGTCGTTTTCCGAATATATTTCAAGGGTATCGTTGGTACGCAACTTAAGCGTACGTCGTATTTCTTTTGGCACGACTATCCTGCCAAGTTCGTCAATTCTTCTAATAATTTTTGTAGTATGCATAACGTCCTCCAAAAGTATTTTGCGCCCGTTTGGTAATTTTATGCAATAAAAAAGGACGCTTATAAGCGTCCATACTTTACAAATTTTTAATCATTTCCTTAACGACGTTACCCACTTTTTTTGCACATTCGACGGCAAACGTAGCAAATTCTATTTTATGTGAATTATCTCCGTCGTCGGAAATCGAACGTATTACAACAAACGGCACGTTGTTGATAAAAGCAACTTGACCGACTGCACCACCTTCCATTTCGGCACAAACGGCATTAAAATTATCAGCTATATAATGCTTTGTGCTATTTTTTTCAACAAACAAATCACCTGATGCGACAACACCCTTGCAAACGTTATATGAAAACTTTTCCCCTGCCGAAACGGCACTATCTACAAGAAAAGTGTCGGCATCAAAAAATATTTTATTAACCCCCGACACAAGCCCAACCGGATCTCCGATAGCAGAAGTATTCATATCGTGCTGAACGACTGCTGACGAAACAACAATATCTCCGATTTTAAGCGACGAAACAACAGAGCCGGCAACACCTATATTAATTACGTGCGTAACACCAAAATTGACAATTAAAATTTCCGTTGCAATACCTGCAAAAACTTTGCCAACCCCACATTTAACCAAAACAACCTCTTTGCCGTTTAATAGACCGTTGTAAAAGGTCATCCCTGAAACAATCTTTTCATTAACAAGTGACATTGAATTTTTAATTTCGGTAATTTCGCAATCCATAGCGCCTATTAAACCTATCGTCATCTTTCGTTCTCCTATCGTTAATATAGTTATTGTATCAAAAAAATGAAAGATTAACAAGGATATTGCAAAATATTACGTCATTTTTATCGTGCTATTATAAAACGTTGTCTTTTTTTATAGGCATAAAAGACTTTAAGCGTTTAGCAACCACACGTGCTTCCACCTTAAAATCCGAACCTACACGGGTAACCGTTACTTTGACTTTTCCATCATAATCCATATAATCGGAGAAAACTTCAGATAAATCTTCCGATAAAAGCTCGGCAAAGTCGTCCCCAACAGTCAAACGGTCCTTTTCTATTACCGATTGAAGTCTTAATAATTCGTTTCTCTTTTTATCTCTCATTATATTCCACCACGTAGACTGCGTCTTATACTGCCTAAAAACCCACGATATTTCTTTGTTGCGTCAAAAATATCCTTTTTATTATTAATAATGTTTTTTGCAAGCATACAAAATGCTTTGTTTGCTTCGCATTTTTTTGGCAATGGACGACCGTTTTCTTCTAAAATCTCATCACTATCAGGTATTACACCCACCACTTCTTGTTTTAAAACTTCTTCAATCTCTCTCCAGTCGAAACATTTTTTATTCAAAAGCAAATCACCACGCACACGATTTACTACTAAACCTATTTCATTCATTTTATAACTTTTCAACACGCTTATAACCTTGTCGGCATCACGCAAACTAAAAGCGCCTGGCGTAATCACTACAAGCGCGCTATCGGCGCAGGCAATCGCCCTTATAAATCCCTCGTCTATACCAGCAGGCGAATCAATGATTATATAATCAAATAGTTTTCCAACGACGGAAATTGCCACTTTAATACTTTCAGACGTAACGGAGTTTTTAAGATACAGTTTGTCTGACGGCAAAACGTACAAATTATTTAAATGTTTATCTTGTAGCAACGCTTGTTTAAGCCTACATCTGCCGTCTAAAACGTCAGCCAAATCATAAACGACGTCCCGTTCTAAACCAAAAGACATATCAAGATTATTAAGTCCAAAATCGGCGTCGACAACTAAAACTCTAAAGTTAATGGTGGCAAGCCTTCTTGCTAAATTTGTAGCCACCGTAGTTTTACCAACTCCACCTTTACCAGACGTTATTACAATACTTTTAGTCATAAATAAAAAATAGCAAAAAAAGAGCCGCAAAGAGCGTCTTTAAACGTCATCTTTACGGCTATTATGTCGATTTTAAGGTATAACGGTAGTGCAAAACCTGACCATTTTAATTATATACTACCTTTAACTTATCAAGCAGTTTTTGATTTGCGCCGATAACACCACCCCCAAAAACAACTGATGAAGAAGGATTTTCAGCAACGGTAACTTGCATACTAAATTTTTTGGTAAAATATTCTTCAAGCCCGTAAACGGAAGCGCTACCACCTGAAACGTATATGCCTGCGTGTCTTATTTCTGCCGAAACTTCCGGTGGTAATTTTGCTAAAACTTTAAGTGAAAGTGAAACGATTTTATCGTAATATTTTTCAAGAACGCACTTAATATCACTTGCTTTAACAGAAATAGAACGTGGTTTACCAGTTAAAACGTCCCTGCCGTTAACAACGGTTGCAAGAGTATCGTTTTCAACCAAACTTCCCACTTGAATTTTAAGTTTTTCAGCAGTAATTATGCCAACTTGTAACCCGTACGCATCAGCAAGATAATCTATTATCGCAGTATCAATATTATTACCACCGATATTGACGGAAATACCTGAAATTACACCTTCTAACGAGACGGCTGCAATATTAGTATTGCCTGCGCCCATATCTATAATAAAATACGGGCTAACGTCGGTAAGGGTAAGCCCTTGTCCCAACGCAGATAAAATAGGTGCTTCAACAAAATCAACGTGGGTTATGCCAGCGTCCGTAGCAACGGATTCAAGTTTTTTCAAAAAATTTGCATTTGCTCCACAAGGAACGCTCATAACAGCTTTTACACCTAATATTGAAGTGCTTTTCGTCTTTTTTAAGAATTCTGAAAGAGTCTTTGACGCAACTTTATCGGAAACGATTTCTCCTTCAAAAACTGGAAAAATAATTTTGGTATCCGACGCAGTTTTGCCTATAAGTTTTTTTGCTTCCGTACCGATAACGCGCGCTTTTGTATTTTCCCTATCAGAAACGACTGCAACCGTAGGTTCGCTCAATACAAGCCCTGCACCTAATTTGTAAATTTTAGTTTGTGCGTTACCAAAATCTACGGCTATTCTTTCTCCTGCCATAATCCGTACTCCTTTAACAGCTCTTTCGTTCTTTCCATAGGAAGCCCCACAACGTTAGTGTAACTTCCCTCAATTCTATTTACAAAGCCACCGTCTTGCATTCCATAAGCGCCGGCTTTATCCATTGCCTTTCCACTCTGAACGTAGTCGTTTATGAATTCACAAGACAACTCGTTCATATAAACGTCCGTTTTAACGTATTCATTAACCTTAAACCCATCACCGATAAGCGCAATGCCAGTCAAAACGTAATGTTTTTTTCCAGACAGCGCTTTAAGCATAGATTTAGCATGCTCTTTGGTAGTAGGTTTACCTATAACGGTATTGTCAAACACGACCACGGTATCTGCGCCAAGCGTTGGTTTTTTATAGATAGAATAAACCTTTTCTGCCTTGCGCAACGAAAGAATTTTAACAACTTCTTCAGGGGGTAAGCCTAATTTAAAACTTTCGTCAACGTCAGCCGTTTTAACTATAAAATTTTGCCCTTTTTCCATTAATAAGTCAAACCGTCTTGGCGACCCACTTGCAAGAATAAATTTAAAAGACATATATATCCATTAAACTAAAACGCCGAATTTGTCGGCGTTTATTGTTTTATAAAATTTCAAGATTTTTCTTAAACACCCTTCTAAAATCGCCGGAAAGCGAATTAGCAGCGTTGATTTCAAGTGTTGCATCACCTACGACTTCAGTCTTCATAATAACCGAATCACCCAAAATATCGCAGTTGACGTTAGAAACCGAAGACATTCCACTTCTATCTAATGCTTCGGCAAGACGGAGCATAACCCCCATCTTCTTAACGGCTTCAACGTCGTCGTCACCAACAAACGCAGAATATCTTGCCCAGTCAGCAGCATTAATTTCTTCAATACCCGTGCAGGAAACAACAAACGACGCCATAACCATATCCCTATGACTAATACCGTGAAGAGCGCTGTTTAGAATAATATATCCACTATGCTTTTGATAATTATAGTATTGAACTGCCTTACCAGCATCATTAAGCGTTGCAGCAACCTTTAAAATGCGCAAATACTGTCTTGGGAATTTATGAAGAACGCGAAGTTGCTTAAATAACTGTATTGAAAGATTAACAACGTTATCGGTATGCACTTTATCACAATTATAATAATCAACAAGCGTACCTAAACTGTGAGAAAGCACGTCGCTTAAAGGCTTGTCCACCGTAGTAGGAACAGCATAATTAAATAAAAGCCCCGTTCTTAAACCACTTGCAGACACAACCATATCGCCTATGCCAACGTATTTTTTGAAAGCAGAAATTGCAGCAAAAGCGCTTGGCAAAATGTCAGCCCTACCACTTGAAATACCTTTAATTCTCTTTTTCCTATCAAGGTCAAGTCCTTTTAAAAGTTCATAGGTATGTGAAAAATCTTCTTCTAAAACAACGTAATTGTGAATTGTACGGAGAGGATATTTTTTCATTATTTTAGTAATTCGGCAAAGATTTCTAAACGAACCACCAACACCGATAATTTGCGTTTCAGGATCAATTTCAGAAAGCCATTCTATTTTAGAAAGATTTTCGGTAACAAATTCTTCCACCTTTTCAGCCTGTTGCGCAGGTGTTAAGCCCATGCCAGCAAACATTTCCGTCAAAGTGATCGCGCCAAAAGGCAACGTTTCATAATTCAATAGATTTCTTCTATTGTAATAAACAATTTTAGTCGAGCCACCACCGATTTCTAAAATAAGCCCTTTAGGGATATCCATAGTGTTTATAACGCCTTTGTAAACGTAAATAGCCTCTTCTTCAGCAGTCAAAACACGAAGTTTAATTCCCGTCGTGGCAAAAACCTCATCTAAAAAACTTCTTTGATTTTTTGCCTTTCTAACAGCTGCCGTTGCAACAGCAATAATTTTTTCTATTTTATTTGCATCGCAAAGTTTTTTAAATGTCTTAAGCATTTCAATAGTATCGTGAATGCGCGACGGCTTTAAAAAACCATCCTTTTCCATCCCCTCACCTATTCTAGGGGCTTCCTTAAGTTGGTCGGATATAACGAAATGACCGTCATCAAAAATATTAACGAGCAACAATCTTGCCGTGTTTGAACCCAAGTCGATTACTGCGATTTTTTCCATAAATGTACCGTTCCTTATGAATGAATTAAATTATGCCTGATAGTTTATGATCTAAAATGCGACTCTATTTCGCTTTAATAATTATACCACAACAAACAGGCGTTGTATAGAGCAAACCCTCAATTTTGTGCATATTTTTTTACAGCAATTCCCTTTTGCCCTGACGACAATTTCAAATAAGGTCAAATTTTAAACTTTTTTGTATTTTTTTTAGTTTTTTAATGTTTTTTTGATTTATGCAACTTGCACAAAAATATTTGCAAATAAAAAATTTATATACATATAAAAAAAGCCAGTATAATACTGACTGTTTTTGTTATTAAGATTTAGGCTTATTTATATCGGAAATAGTTGACGAATCGTTATTTAAAGCGTCGCTTTTATCGTTAGAAGTATCGTCGTCGTCATTTTTACTTTTCACAGTCATATAAGCATTAAATACTGCAAGCAAAGTCAAAAATACACCAAAGAATTTTTTTAACAAATCATTTTTAATAATTGTAGCTAAAAAACTTCCACCTGCTGAAAATATCACTGCAGGAATAATCATATATAAGACGTTTTTAAAATCTATTCGTTTATTTTTTAAGTGAATAAATAACGCCACAGCAGACATAGGTAAAAAACTTATTAAATTTATACTTTGTGCTATTTTTTGTTCAACGTCAAAAAAAGCAGTTAGTGCAGGAATAAGCAAAGTTCCACCACCCATACCCATTCCACCAAAAACCCCACACAGCGCACCTAACACGCACGCTAAAACGTACTGCCAAAGTTCCATAAACCAGTTAAGACGGCTTATTTTGCGTATAACGGTGCGACGAAACGCAACCAAATTATCCCAAAATTGCCCTTATACCCCCTATAAGCATTAATGCAGAAAATATCAGCCCTATAACCTTTGATTTTAACTTTCCTAATAGCAAAGCGCCAAGCAGTCCACCGACGACAACCCCTGCCCCTACGACAACCGTTTCAATCGGCTCGAAATAACCTTTAACAAGATAAATTATCATACTGACGATGGTAATAGGCAAAATAATTAATATAGCCGTTGCGTGCGAAACTCTTGTCGGTTTTTTTAACACTAACGAAAGTATCGGCACGGCAATCATACCTCCACCACCACCAAACAGCCCGTTTATTGCACCGACAAATATGCCGGAAATACTCATAATAAATTTTTCTTTATGCTTACAAAACCACTCTTTAAGTTTTATCATATAAAAAGTATTGACAAGAAAATTTTTTATAAACCCTTTCAATGCAAAAACTGTATAAAAAAAGATAAAAATGAAAAAATTTTCAAAAAAAGATAATTTGGCTTATAGCACAAAACAAAAAAAACGAACTCCGTAAAAAAAAGTGGAAAAACTTATTGATTTTTCTTTAATTATAATATATAATAAATAAGCTATGTTTATTTTGTGGGCGTATACGCTCGATAGGGACAAGCAAAAACTTAAATCAGTCAAAAAAACTAAAAGGTGGCTATATGACAAACAAAAACTTATTCAAAAAAAGCAAATCGAAATTGTTCAGCGTTTTGCTTTTATGTTTAGTGTGCATACTCTCCTTCTCCACGGCAATCGCTTGTAGTGAGGACGAGCCTGATGCTCCTAATTACAATCCGAGTTTTGAATACACGGAATATCTTAAGGAAGAGGAAGCAAAGTCTTTAATTAAAAACCCTAACTTTACGCAAGGTCTTAAAGAAGTTAAAGATGACGAATATCCTGTATCTTCAATGACGGGCTGGACGATTTCTACCGATACGGGCGCTTCTACTTCAGCAGTAACCTCGGGTATTATTAACGTTAAAAATGATGCTTGGGAAAAGGCCATTAAAAAACTTGCTGGCGACACGGACTTTGTTGACTATGCAAAAGCAACGTTAGATGGACACGGCATTGCAACAAACGACACTACTGAACAAATCGCAACAAAAATTAAAGCTAAACTTGCTAATCCTGGCAAAAGCACAGGCGCTAACGACGACAACGTATTAATGCTTAACAATATTTCTTCTAAAAGCAAGGTTGAAAAGTATGGTACGGCACAATCAGCTATTTCTGCATCACAAATCACGTTAGAGGCTGGTGAACAAGCTTGTATTAGTGTTTGGGTTAAAACTGACGCTAACCTTACCTCTATCAATGCTAATTTTGGTGCAAATATTAGACTTACAACAACTGTGAACGAAGTTACGCAAGCTCAATATGCAGTTAAAAATATCGTTACTGATGGCGAATGGGTAGAATATAAAGTATACGTTAATGGTAACGAATATTTACCATCAACAATCACCGTTGCGTTAGGTTTAGGTTTTGGTGAAAAGACGGGTGATTCATCTCAATACGCATATGGTATCGCTTACTTCGACAACTTAAAGGTTGAAAAGATTGAAAACTATGACAGCAAAGTAAACGTTACTTATGAAAAGACTTTTTCAAAATCTGTTGAAGCTTATAACGGCAACCCTGACGAATATAGAATACCTGCAACAAGTGGTGTAACTGAATATTTCTATAACTTGTCTTTCGATTTTAGAAGTTTACGTTCTGCAGGTGGTGTCTTTGAAAACACAACAACTATCAGCGAATATACTTCATTTGCACCAAATGACAAGTTAGGCTCATTTAGCAGTGGCACTATCACGGTAAACAAACAAGTTCACGGTGCTCAAATCGGGGATTTCATAGTAGAAAACGAAGGTTTTGCAGTTGTATCGTTTAAGTTAAAGAACGAACTTAACAAATATTATAAAGATGGCGTTAAAGTATACGTTGAAGATATTGCTACCGGCGCCAAGTCACAAAAGTCACTTCTCTTTACAGATAACAATAATGATGGTGAAGAAACTGTTTACACAATTACAATAAACAACAACTTCCCTGTAGAAACTAATCCAGCTGACCCAGATAGACAATTTAGAATTTTAATTATTGTAGGACCACAAAACCCTACTGAACAAACTTCTAACACCTTCTATCCAACGGGTACGGTTACAATTTCCGACGCACTTGTATATCAATCGACTGAAGGTGGTATTGAAAGCAAGGAAAACGTAGATAAATTTTTAGAAGGTTTATCAAGTGGTAGTTATGAAAACTTTATTTCATACAACTTATTTGCAGGTTATACGGAAGATTATTCTGAAACGACTGAAACAGCTAATTACTCTATCAAAGTTTCAGGCGTAAACAAATATAATATCGCAACTGAAGTAGTTAATCCATCTGAATACAAGGGTGTTACACCTAACCATAAACTTGTAAAAGTTTCTGAAAATGGTGAAGAACTTGATACAAAAGTTAACGATCACAAAAACGGAACGGCAGGCGTAATCAATTCAGAATTCCTTTCTCTTTATAGCACAGCCCTTCCAAATATTGCAAATTTAGTTGAAAATACTAATGGTAAAGACGAACACACTCAATCACTTGTAATTTACAACTCTACGGCAAGTTCATACGGCTTTATCGGCGCTACAAAGACAATTAGCTCTAATTCAACTGTTAAAGTAACGTTAAAAGTAAAAACTTCTGAAAATACTACTGCTTATATTTACCTTGTAGATATGGGTAGTGATAATAAGCTTGACGTTCTTTCACACAAGGTTGGTGAAACGTCAAATAACTTAATGCTTGAGATTGATACAAAAGGCGAATGGAAAGAAGTTACTTTCAACGTAGCAGCTGGCGCAAGCGCAATCAACTACCGTCTTGAAATCTGGAACGGTTCAAGGGACGGCGCTAATAATAAAAAGCAAACCGGTTACGTTATTGTAGAAGATATTGCGTTTGGAACTTTCACAGAAGCAACTTCTAAAAACGATATTTACGGTGATGATAAGACAAACGCCCTTGCACAAGCATATAAGAACTACGTTATCGAAAAAGACGATATTGATGCAGGTCTTACACATACAAGAGAATTAACTGATCTTGAAAAACAATTTAACGAAGAATATAAAGACGATAAGGCTGTTGAAAAGATTAAATATAATTCAAAATACGTTTGGGTTGATAATAAAGATACGTTAGACACCTTTATATACGCTATCTACAACACAATCGACCCTGTAACGACAAACCCTTACGACAATGTTGAAACGGAAGAAGAACCTGAAGAAAAATCAGGTTGTAACGCCGACTTTAACGCTGGTACGTTCTGGTTACAGTTCTCAACGATTGCTCTTGCAGTTTTCTTATTAGGAGCAGTTCTTATCCTTATTATAAGAACGTTTAGAAGAAGACATAAAAAAGCTGTTAAAGTTAAGTCACGTTATTCTGTAAGAAGCCGTAACGTAACTAACAAAGTTGAAGACGTGAAAGTAGACGACACTACTGAAAATTACAACGCTTCGGTTGAAGATTTTGCAGAAGAAGAAACTGACGCAGACGATACCGAATACACCTATGGCGAAGTATTAGAAGACTTTGGCGACGACGTTGTAATAGACGGTCAAACTGTTGAAATTGAAACGGTAGAAGAAACAAAAACTGTAGAAGAAGCACCTGCTACTGAAACGGAAGAAGTTTCCTCTGAAGAACCTTCAACAGACAAAGAATAATTAAATTAAAAGGAACGCTATATGTGGCGTAGTGATAGGGATTAAAAAACTCGACTTATAAAAAGTCGAGTTTTTTACACTTAAAAATTTTCTAATAGAAATTTTTCTGCTTTTGCATTCCACAAGCCATTACATTCTTTTACCAATTCGTCTAACACCTTAAATCTTTTGTCAGTTTTACCTAAATTTTCAAAATCACTTATAGCAGTATTTGGTAAATTTATATGAGTGTAAACAAGTTTCTTACCACCTGGGATATTTGGCAGATTAGACGTCGTATCAATTACACTGTCTATGCCTCCGATATGAGTTATCATAACGGCAGGATTTATACGTTTTTCACCTATAAAACGGACGATATCTTTCATGTCTTCAAGCGTGCTACCACTTGTTCCTGCAACGTGATGTTGCTTATAATGAACGTTATAAAAATTAAAGTTTGCTGAAAAGTTTTTATCAGTTGGGCCAGCAAAAAAGTTTAAACATCCATCAAACGCAAGTATTTCATCGCCTAGTTCTACTACTTTCGGTACGGGAGCGTAAACGAATACGTCATCATAACCATAGCCATCGGTTAACTCTAGAAGTTCTTCTTTACTAGAAGCACAAGTAAAGATAAGTTCTATCCCGTCTTTTTTTGCGTTAGTTGGGCTAAATAACTTTTCTGCCCTTTCAAGTCTATTTTTATTAAGGTCGGTTACGACTACTTTTTTAGGTTTTATATCACCATGAAGTGCGCAGTCAATAGCAACTAGTCCCATAGGCCCACAGCCAGCAAGAATTATAAGATTACCACCTTCTTTAATGCCTTGAACAGGTTTATGTTCACTATCTAGATGATAGGTTTCTTTATAGCCACGAAGCACGCAAGATGCAGGCTCGATAAGCGATGCTAAAAAGAACGCATCGCTATTAATTTTCATTAAGAAGCCGTTTTCTATAATGTGTTCGTAAACGATTGAGTAAGTTGAAACTCCACCTATTTCACAAAAAGAATAACCTATAGTTTGATTGTTAGGCAAATAACTTAAAACGGGTGGAATTGCAACTTTCTCACCAATT
>JAZNVV010000011.1:0-25109 GCA_045593005.1 Christensenellaceae bacterium
GATAATAAACACAGCAAGAACAACTAACCCAAGTGCAATAAACGCACACGATTGCCATTGTGAAGGCGTTAATAAAGCGCCGTCTACACCACCACGGTAGTCTGCTCTAAATACTTCGATAACAATTCTCCAAATGCCGTAAGCAATTAAATAAACTACGTGCGTAAGGTTAAACTTTTTGAAGAACAATATCGATAAAACTATAAATAATAAGAACAAGAAAATAGATTCGTAAAGTTGAACGGGCACTCTGTATACCCCACGAATTAATACACCGTGACCTTCCTCTGCTACTCTACCGTAGCAACAACCTGCAAATAGACAACCTAAACGACCAAAAGCGTGTGCAATAGTTATGCAACAAGGCAACACCCTAAAATTGTCGTTAACCTGCTTAATGTGCAGATTATCTCTCTTTTTAAATAAGAAGTGACCAACTACAAAATAAAGAGTAACGCCAGTTGCGACACCACCGACAAGACCACCCATAACGGTAAGTCCTGCCCCCATAAAGTCCCAAACACCGGAACTTAAATAGTCGTAGATAGCTTGGAAAAATTTAGCAGATAAAAAGCCTATCGCTATACCACCAACAGCCACAAAGAATACAAAATCTCTAATATCTTCGTGAACGCCTGCTTTTTTAGTGTATATAAAAAATACACTAACGCACGCAATTAAGCCTATCGCAATACATATCCCATATAAATATATACCAACTTCCTTACCAAAGAAAGTAAAATTTATTATTGCTTCTGGATGCATAATACTCCTTAATTACTTTTTAATCATCTGTTCAAGTTCAGACATAAAGGAAGAAATATCCTTAAACGACCTATAAACAGATGCAAAACGAACGTAAGCGACTTCATCAATTTGTTTTAAGCCGTCCATAACCATTTCGCCTATTTGCTTGGAAGTAATTTCTTGGTCAAGGTTGTTGTAAACCTTTTTCTGAATTTCATCAACAAGCGCGTCAATCTTCTGCATAGGAACGGGGCGCTTTTCACACGCCTTAATAATGCCTGCCTTAACTTTATTTGGGTCAAATATTTGTCTGTTACCACTTGATTTAATAACCAAAACTGGTGACGTTTCAATCGTCTCATATGTAGTAAATCTTTTACCACATTGTAAACATTCTCTTCTTCTTCTAATGGTCGTGCCGTCTTCTGACGAACGTGAATCGATTACCTTACTTTCAAGGCAACCACAATAAACACATTTCATAATAATCCCCTATAGTTTTTTATATTTTAACATATAAAACTATATTTTGTCTATATTTTTTTAAAAATTACACAAATTATTTATATATAATAGGGAGAAAATATATGATATCTTTAGTGCAAATTGTTTCGGTTGCATATTTTGTTGCTATTAACATTTATGGAATTATAATTCTTAAAGCACAAATGGATTATAAAAAATGTATTCACGAAAACAACGACGAAAACACCTGCGAACAAAACCCCAAAGAAAAGGTCAAAAAAGTATCTGATTTTAGACTTATACTTACGGGGATTTTAGGTGGTGCGCTTGGAATACTTGTTTTTATGTTCATATATAAATATCGTTTAAGAAGTATGCTATTAGTGGTATTATTACCAGTTCTTGTAGCGCTTGACGGATATTTAATATTTATGCTATTTGCTGGTGGAATATTTAATATTACAATAATTTAAAAAGGTGGTTATAACCACCTTTTTTAGTTGTTTCTATTATATTTTTCAGTTAACGTAGCAAGGAACTTTTCAGCATTTTTATTAAACGACTTTTTACTAAATTTAACCGTCCAGTTAGCAATTTCTCTACCGGGGGTATTCATTCTAAAGTCACCGTTTAACAAAAGAACGTCTTGCATAGGAATAATAAACGTATTAGACCTACACGCAAAGCCAAGTTCAATAATAGCTCTTGCAAGCCTTTTATTACAGCCAAGCGATTTTTTAATTCCAAGTTTATTAAGGCTTTTACGCACACCTACAAGAATATTATTATAATCCCACTCCGTAGCGCTTTCTAATAAACCTATAAGAGTGTCGTTATCGTGCGTACCCGTAAAACATATTGAATTTTCCTCAACGTTTTCAGGAAGATATAAATTATCCTCCTCTCCATTAAATGCAAATGAAAGAATTCTCATCCCCGGATAACCAACGTCTTTTAATAACTTTCTTACTCCGTCGTCAATAATGCCTAAATCTTCAGCAATTACCCTGCTTTTTGAAACACGCTTATGGATTGCGTTAAAAAGTTCTTCACTAGGAACGTCAACCCATTCACCTATTAACGCATTAGCACGACCGTAATCAATTTCATAATAACGGTCAAAGCCCCTAAAATGATCAATACGTATATAATCGAACATTTTTAAGGTATTAGCAAAACGGTTAACCCACCATTTATAGCCGTCTAATCTTAAATAATCGTAGTCGTAAACGGGGTTGCCCCAAAGTTGACCTTTTTTAGAAAAATAATCGGGTGGAACACCTGCAACTTTTTTTGGAACTAAATTTTCGTCAAGTTTAAAATGTTTAGGCTCTGCCCACACGTCAACGCTATCATATGCAACGTACAACGGCATATCCCCTATTATTTTAATGCCATTTTCATTTGCATAGCCTTTAAGCATTTGCCACTCTAAACTCGCTTCATATTGAATAAACTGCCAAAACAATAATTCTTTGTAATGGTCCTTTTCAAAATTAGAAAGAGCGTTTTTATCACGGAATTTATATTGCAGAGGCCAGTCGTAAAACGCTTTGTTTTTAAAAGTTGACTTCAACGTCATATACAATGCGTAATCTTTATACTTACCCTTTTTAATAAATTTAACAAAATCTTCGTCTTTAACGTTAAAATTATCAAACGCTTTGCGTAAAAGATCAAACCTCGTGTTATATAGCCTACCATAATCAACGTAAGAACAATTATCTTCATAAATTGCAAGGTCAGATTTTTTTATCAAACCTTGACCAACTAAAGCGTCGGGGCTAATAAAATAAGGGTTAAACGAATATGAACAGCAAGATGAATATGGCGAATCACCAAATCCCGTTTGATTAAGTGGAAGAACTTCCCACAGTTTTTGTTTTGACCTAACTAAAAAATCAATGAATTGATATGCTTCTAATCCAAACGTACCGATACCATACTTATTAGGCAGGCTTGATACGTGCAACAATACGCCACTTTGTCTTTTCATATTATACTACTATATATTCTTCTCTTTCAGCGCCAACTGAAACGTATTTTATGTTTGCGCCCGTCTCTTTTTTAATAAATTCTATGTATTCTTTTGCTTCTACTGGTAAATCTTCGTATTTTTTACATTTAGAAATATCGGTTTTCCAACCTTTTAACGTCTTGATTACAGGCTTACACCTATCCAAATCTGCTGGATACGGAAAGTCTGTTATACGCTTGCCGTCTAATTCGTATGCGATACAAACTTCAATTTCGTCAAGATATGATAACACGTCAAGTTTAGTTAAAGCGACTTGGTCAGCGCCTTGCACCATAACGCCGTATTTACTTGCCACAACGTCAAACGGTCCAACCCTGCCCGGTTTGCCAAATGCATTATATTCACCACCAGCATCACGTAATTCGTCTGCTTTTTTACCAAAATATTCTACGGTAAATGGACCTAATCCGACGCACGTAGAATAAGCCTTCATAATACCTATCGATAAATCAAGTTTAATATTAGGAACACCTGCACCGATAGGAGCGTAAGACGCAATCGTATTAAAAGCCGCTGTAAAAGGATATATACCAAAATCAATATCTCTTAAAGCACCCAACTGCGATTCTAATAAAATTTTCTTGTTTTCATTGTGCATTTTGGTTAAATACGCCGTAGTGTTTATTAAATATGGAATAAGTGGTTTACCATAAATTTCAACGTATCTTAAAATATCTTTAATAGAATAACCTTTTGCGTCGTACACACTATCAAACAATAAATTTTTATAATCTAAAATCTTTTCAAGTTTATTCGCTAAAAGGGACATATTTAGCAAATCGCCCATCTTAATGCCCTTTCTTAAATATTTATCGCTATACGCTGGGCCTATACCTTTCCTTGTAGAACCACGTTTTTTATCTGCTAATCTATCTTCTTCAAGACAATCTTGCGTAATGCTATATGGCATGCAAATTATTGCTTTGTCAGAAATTTTTAAGTTGTCCGGTGTAATTTTAATACCACATTTGCGCAGTCTATCAATTTCTTCACACAAATGTTTAATATCAATTACCATTCCATTACCCATAACGTTGACAACGTTTTCCCTTAAAATACCCGACGGGATAAGGTTTAAGACAAACTTACCCTTTTCATTAATAACGGTATGACCAACGTTATTACCACCTTGGTATCTTACAACAATATCATAGTCGCTGGATAACAAATCGACCATTTTACTTTTGCCTTCGTCACCCCAGTTTATGCCTGAAATAGCAGTTAACATATTAACCTCCTAACCTATAAATCCCCCGTCTACGCTTAATGATTGTCCTGTTATAAAGGAAGAATTATCAGACGCTAAAAAAAGTATAGCGTTAGCAACGTCAATCGGCTTACCTATTCTACCAACCGACGTGCTATCTATTATTTCTTTTATATCGTTATCCGATAAATTTGCGTTCATTTCAGTATCTATTACGCCTGGAAGAACACAATTAACCGTAATCCCCGATAACCCAACTTCTTTTGCAAGAGCCTTCGTATAACCTATTAAAGCTGATTTTGATGCAGAATATACTACTTCACAAGATGCGCCACGTTCCCCCCACATTGAAGAAACGTTTATTATTCTGCCCCATTTATTTTCAATCATTTTTGGTAAAACGTGGTTATTTATAAGAAAAATACTTTTCATATTAACGTCAAAAATCTTGTTATAATCTGTTAATGACGTGTCTTGAATTTGTGCGATATGCGAAACGCCGGCGTTGTTTACAACAACGTCGATTTTAGAAAAATTATTATAAATTTCGCAAAACATATTGTCAATTTCGGCAGGAATAGTTAGGTCTGCTTTAACAACAAGTGATTTAACACCCATTTTGATAATTTCTTTAGACAACTCAACTGCTAAATTGTAACTTTTATTGCAAGATAATATGACGTTATATCCATTTTTTGCAAAAAGCAAAGCAGTTTCTTTACCTATACCTGTACCTGCGCCTGTAATAAGAACGTTTTTTGACATTTTAACCTATAATTTAATTTATTGTTAAATTAAAAGTCCACGATACGTGGACCTTAATTAATTATTTTTTAACTCTTTCCATATATTCGCCGGTTCTTGTATCCACTCTGATATATTCACCCTGTTCAACGAACATAGGAACTTGAATTTTTGTACCTGTTTCTAAAATAGCATCCTTTTGAGCGTTAGTAGCCGTGTTGCCCTTAACTGATGGATCTGCTTCAGTAACCTGTAAAATTACAAAGTTTTCACATTCAACAGAGAATGCAACGCCCTTGTATGATTTAACGACAACTGGGTCGTTTTCTTTAATCCATTTAAGTGCTTCTTCTACTTGTTCATAGTTAAGTGGTGTAAGGTTGAATTCATCATCCATAAAGTAATAAAGCTCACCGTCTGTGTATGAATACGTCATGTTTCTTGTAGTAATTGTTGCTTCTTGAACTTTTTCAGTTGGGTTCCAAGTTTTTTCTAATACAGCGCCTGTAACAATGTTCTTCATCTTTGTTCTTACGAACGCTGCGCCCTTACCTGGTTTAACGTGTTGGAAATCAACAATTGTGAAAATACCACTTTCATATTCAAATGTAACGCCTTTTCTGAATTCGCCTGCTGATATCATATAATGTATCTCCTTAAAAATTTTTCTATTTAGTAACCGTTAATACGATTAATTTTTTGTCATCATTAAATAATCTTTTTACTTTATTGTCCTTTAAAACGACTGTGTCTTCTATTCTTATGCCGAATTTACCTTCAAAATAAACACCCGGCTCAATCGAAAACACCATATTGTCTAACAAAACGTCTTCGCCTTTTTTTGATAAATAAGGCTCTTCGTGAATATTTAAACCTATTCCGTGTCCAAGTGAGTGTGTAAAATACTGACCTAAACCGTTTTTATCAAGATAATCTCTAGCAATTTTATCAGCCTGTTTGCCGGTTATACCTGCAACTATTTCTTCTTCGGATAAAATATTCGCCTTTAAGACAACGTCGTAAGCCTTAAGAAATTCGTCGTTTGGTTGTCCGTAGTACAACGTTCTAGTAACGTCTGAACAATACCCTTTATATTTACAGCCAAAATCCATTAGAATACAACTATTTTCTAAAAGGGTGTCAGAACACGTTTCATGATGAGGCACTGCCGAATTAGCACCAAAGGCAATTATCGTATCAAAACTTACGTCATCTGCTCCAAGTTGACGCATATAGCCTTCTAATACGTTTTTAATATACGTTTCGCTAACGCCAGTTTTAATATGACTTAACGTTTTAATAAAAGCGCTGTACGCTATATCGCACGCTTTTAAAATGTAATCAATTTCATTATCCGTTTTGATAATCTTGATTGATTTAATAAATTTATTGCCGTCTAAAACGGAAAATCCTTTTTCTATAAGCCTATTATATTCTCTAACAGAAAAAATTGAATAGTCTACAAAAAGTTCAGTAATACCTGCATTTTTTAAATATGCAAAAAAACAATCGTCGTCAGTAAACTTATAGACGTTTACTTTTTTACTTAAAAAATCTTTTGCATATGAATAATATCTATCGTCAATAAAAAGGCTTTGCCCTTTATTAGTAATTACCAAGTTACCAGCCGTACTGTTTAGACCTGTAAAATAATACCTATTTATGCTATCGGTTATAAAGTACGCTTGATAGTCTTGTAATTCTGTAAAAATATCTTTAATCATACTGCTTTAAATGTTACAATACACAACATATTGTATCAAATAATTGTCTTATTGTCAATAGATAATAATTTATAAAAATAATTTATTATAACACTCTTTCATATAAACAGCGTCCTCTGCCTGCGTTCCTGCAGATTCACAGATTACGTACGGTTGTAATGAAAGAGATTTTAACGCTATTGCTAACGGTTCAAATTGAGGACCATAATGGTCGTCAGAAAAAGTAAGGTGTCTAACTTCCCCTTTTTGACTATATTCAATTTTGCTAAAATGAATATGTAACTTCTGCATCTTTTGCATGCCAAGTTCATCAATCATATACTGCAAACGGCTTTTATAATCTTCTACCGTCAAAAGCGAACCGTTTTCACGTGCGTTTACGTGTCCAAAATCTACACAAGGAACGTAAACGTCGTCAATTTTACAAAATCTAACTATTTCTTCTATAGTGCCTATTTGAGCCAGTTTACCCATTGTTTCAGGACAAAATATTAAGTTTTCATAACCATTTTCATAAATTTTATCGCGTAAAATTTCCAAACGCTTTATCGTTAAATCTACTGCATCTTGCCTATTAAGTTTTCCTTGCGCAGCTGGATGAAAAACTATTCTTTTAGCACCCATGCATACGGCTGCTTCAGCAGAAGCTAAAACGTATTTATAGGATTTTTCAGCCATTTCGTCGTCAGGATTAGCAAAATTTATAAAATATGGCGCGTGAACGCTTAATTCAACGTCGCAATCCTTAAAAGCATTACCTATTTTTTCAGCAGTAGCGCGAGATAAATTAACACCCCTGCCAAAAGAATATTCAAAACAGTCTAAACCTTTGCGTTTAGTCCATAAAGCAGATTCTTCACTTTTAGAAAACCCTTCGTCAAAAAAACTTGAGGAATTCCCACTTGGTCCAAATTTAATCATAACTTTTCTATATCCTTTTTTATTTGAGTAACAAGTTCGTTTTTAGACGAAAATTTAGTAATATCTCTTAAATAATTAGTGAAAAACAACGCAATTTCCTTTCCGTATAAATCACCGTTAAATCCTACGATAAAAGCCTCTAAAACAGTTTTGTTAAAGTCAAAAGTAGGTGCATCTCCATAGTTTATAACGGCTTTATATTTAACGTCGTCAATATAAACGTAACCACCATAAACACCAGACTTGATTTTAAATTTTTCGTTCGCAAAAGAAATATTTGCCGTAGGTAAACCTATTTTTTTACCATCACCACGACCTAAAATTACTTTGCCCGTAATAAAATAATCTTCCCCTAAAAGACTGTTAACCGACTTAATGTCACCTAACGATAAAAGGTCTTTAATACGTGTTGTTGAAACCCTTTTTTTATCATAAGAAACTTCCGAAATAACTTCTAAAACTTGATTATGTGTGATAGAATAATCGAGTAAATCATTAGTATTTCCTTGTGCTTTTGCGCCAAAAGTAAAATCGTCCCCACAAACGTATCCTACAATATTATACCTTTCATTTAATTGTTCTAAAAATTCGTTTTTAGACATTGATAAATACTCTTTTGTTATAGGTGCATAAACAATAAAATCAATGCCTAACTTATTTAAAATAATTTCTTTTTCTTTCTTTGTAAAAACTTGTCCAGACGGCTTCCCTAAAAACTTCGCAAGGTCTCCGTCAAAGGAAAACAATGCTGGTTTAGCACCATATTTAATAGAAAGTTCAATAGTTTTTTCTATTATTTTACGGTGACCGATATGAATGGAATCAAAATACCCAAGTGCTAAAATAATTTTGTTCATATTACAAATCTCTTACGTACGACTTCATTTTAAGTCTTTTATCAATAACTTCCCCTATCCCCCAAAAATCATTAACCGAATATACTCTATATAATCCGTCAGCAACGTCGTACACGGCATCAAAAACACCGTTTAACAATTTCTTCGATTGATTTTCAGATAAATTTAGTTGTGGAAAAGCAATTACTGCATCAGGTGGAATAATTAATGATGAAATATCTTCACAATCAATGAATTGCTGTAATTTAACGGCGTTTTTTATTGTAAAAAAGCCACATTCTTGCCTATCTAATTTTGACATAACGGCAAAAGTATCAAGTTTATGCGCTAAATCACGACAAAGAGAACGTATATACGTGCCACCTTTGCAAGAAATTTTAAATTCAAAAGTATATTTATCTATTTGCTTTATTAATTCAAAGGATAAAACAGTAACTTTTTTAGGTTGAAGTTCAAATTCAACTCCAGCCCTTGCAAGTTCGTATCCCCTTTTGCCTTCGATATTTTTAGCTGAATATTTAGGTGGAACTTGATCAATTTCCCCAACAAAATCAGATAAAATACCTTCTATTTGCTCTTTTGACGGAATAATATCGCTGGTTTTTATTTTGTTACCAGTAATATCAAGCGTATCCGTTTCATAACCAAAAGTAAATTCAGCGACGTAAACCTTCGTTTTATCTAAAAGATAATCAAAAAGTCTATTTGCTTGATTTATACCCATCGGTAACACACCTTGTGCCATAGGATCAAGCGTCCCCATATGCCCTATTGATTGCTTGCCAAATTGTTGTCTTATCTTCTTTTTAATAAGCATTACTGCAAGTGCCGAGGACATGTCTTTTGGTTTAATTATATTCACAAAACCGTTCATTTTACACCAAATATTGACTTACAGTATAAGAAAGTTTATCTATGACGTCTTCTAAATAACCGTTTATCATACAGCCACTTGCTAACACGTGGCCACCACCACCATAAACGCTGGCTATTGCATTTACGTCTGTACTTTTACCCCTTAAACTGATTTTATAACTGTTTTTATTGACTTCCAAAATAGAAATAGCAACTTCAACCGTATCTATTGATAATACGAAATCTATAATTCCTTCGGTATCACTTACAAGCGCGCCACTATCTTCAATATCTTTTTTTGTAATAACGACAATGGCAAGTTTATCTTCTAACATATACCTAATTTTAGAATTAACAACGGTAAAAAGCTTTGCTTTTTGCTTCGTCTTTCTTTTGAACATTTCATAATACACGGTATATAAATCAGCACCTTTATCGACAAGTTCGCCAACAACGTTAAAAGTTGATTTACCAACGTCTTTATGCGATAAGTTGCCCGTATCGGTCAAAATGCCTAATAATAATGAATTTGCTAACGTAGAATCAATTTCCACACCTAATTCAATTAAAAGATTATATATATTTTCACAATTAGAAGAACTGTCGAAAACGTAATTATATTTAGCGTAGCGCGTATTAGAAACATGATGGTCAATATTAAATGTATTTCTACACTTATTATAAGAAATATACAAATCGCCTATTCTGCCTTCATCTGAACAATCAACGCTAATATAGGCGTAGTAATCATTTTCGATTACATTTTTAAAACAAGAAATATTAACTATCGAATTAAACTTTAACGGCACTTCATCAGCGCAAAAAACGTCAACTTTTTTATTAAGTTTTTCAAGCCCTATTTTTAGCGAAATAGCCGAGCCAACGGCATCACCGTCAGGTCTAATATGACAAATTATCGCAAAAGAATTATATTTTTTTATTAAACCTGCAATTTCGTTTAATTTTAACATTTTTCACCTTATCTTTAGATATTATTGCTAAATTCAACATTTGCGGTGGCATAACCACCGCAAATATAATTATTAGTCTTCACTTTTAGGCATTGCATCAATTTTAAGAAATAATTTATCCATTTTGTCGCCGTATTCCATAGTTCCGTCAGTTACAAAATGTAGTTCAGGAACATATTTAGAGCGAACGGAATGAGCAAGTTCGTATCTAATAGTTTTAGAAGAACGAACGATTTCGTTAAACGTTATCTTTTTCTTTTCTTCATTTAACGAAAAAATGCTTATATAAACTTTCGCATGCGACATATCAGGAGATAAATCCACATCAGTAATTGAAACCATTTCCGATATAAGTGGATTTTTTAATTTTTGAGTTATTATTTCATAAATCGCCTTTTTATATTCAGACGCAAGCCTGTCACCCCTTGATGACTTAACATTAGAATTTCTTCTCATAATCAATCCTTAACGCTTAATTTCTTCAATAAGATAACATTCAATATAATCGTCAAGTTTTATATCGTTGAAGTTTTCAATCGAAATACCACATTCAAAGCCTTGAGCGACCTCTTTGACGTCATCTTTGAAACGTTTGAGTTGTAATACGTTTCCTTCACAAATCATAACGTCTTCTCTATAAATACGGAGTTTACCGTTTCTAATAATCTTACCGTCTACAACGTAACAACCTGCTACCATACCTACGCCGGTAATTTTGAAGGTATTACGAACTTCTGCTTTACCCATATAAATTTCTTGATATTTAGGTGCAAGCATACCTTTCATAGCCTTTTCAACGTCTTCAATCGCTTCGTAAATTACTCTGTACAACTTAACGTCAATTCCACTACGCTCAGCAATTTGTTTAGCGTTAGTATCAGGACGAACGTTAAAACCTATAACTATAGCGTTTGAAGAATCTGCAAGCATCATATCCGACTCGTTAATAGCACCTACGGCAGAGTGAATAACGTTTACTTTAACTTCTTCATTAGAAAGTTTTTCGAGCGAAGATTTAACGGCTTCGGCAGAGCCCTTAACGTCTGCTTTTACAATAATATTAAGACCTTTTACTTGACCGTCTGAAATCTTATTGAATAAGTCGTCAAGCGTAACTTTTGACGCCTGCTTAATTCTTTCTTCTCTTTCCTTGTTCTTTCTTTCTTCAGCAACAAGTTTAGAAAGTTTTTCATGTTCAACAGCGTATAAAATATCGCCTGAATTTGGAACTTCATCAAGACCCATAATTGATACAGGAACAGACGGACCGGCAGAGTTAATTCTTCTACCCTTATCGTCGGTCATTGCTCTTACTTTACCAGTAACCATACCTACGACAATCGAATCTGTAACCTTAAGCGTACCGTTTTGAATAAGAACAGTCGCAATAGGGCCTCTATTAGGGTCAAGTTTTGCTTCAATAACGACGCCCTTTGCCTTTCTATCAGGGTTTGCTTTAAGTTCTTTGATATCAGCTAAAAGATTAATAGATTCAAGCAATTCCTCAACACCTTGACCAGTTTTTGCTGAAACTGGGCAAAGCATAACGTCACCACCCCATTCTTCAATTAAAATATCGTGCTCGGTAAGTTGTGTCTTAATTCTATCAATGTTTGCTTCAGGTTTATCAATTTTATTTACTGCAACAATTATTGAAACGCCAGCTGCTTTAGCGTGATTTATTGCTTCAATAGTTTGTGGCATTATACCGTCGTCAGCAGCAACTACTAAAACTGCAATATCAGTAGCCTGTGCGCCTCTTGCTCTCATTGCTGTAAACGCTTCGTGTCCAGGTGTATCGAGGAAAGTTATAGGCTTGCCACCGATTGATACTTGATATGCGCCGATATGCTGTGTAATACCACCGGCTTCTCCCGTAGCAACGTTTGCTTTTCTAATCCTGTCAAGTAAAGAAGTTTTACCGTGGTCAACGTGTCCCATAACTGTAACTACAGGTGGACGTTTGATAAGTTTTGATTCGTCGTCGTGGTCCATATCGCCAAACGCTTCACTTAACTTATCTTCAGCTGTTTTTTCAAGTTTAAGCTCAAGTTCTACCCCGATATCAGCAGCAATAAACGCAGCCGTGTCGTAGTCGATAGAGTCGTTAATTGTCTTCATTATGCCTTCCTTGAAAAGCTTTTTAGTAATTTCGATAGCGCTAATACCTATCTTTTCACTTAAAACTTTTAAAGGAATAATTTCAGAAGTAATAACAGCTTTTTCAATCTTAATAACAGGTTTTTCTTCCTTAACCTTGTTCTTTTTTACTCTTAACTTTCTGTAGCCCGACTTATCTTCATCAAAGTCGTCAACAGAAACGTTGTTTTTAATTAAAGCGCGCTTATTGATAGTCTTCTTTTCTTCGTAAGACTTTTCATTTCCACCCTTCTTCTTATTTTGTCCAAAATTCTTTTGGTTGTTATTAAATACTGGAACTTCTGCAGGTGCAGTATAAGGCGCTCCTTTACCAAATTTAGGAGAATTATTTGCACCAGCAGGCTTATTTCCACGCTGGTCGTTATTAAACGACTTTCTATCACCATTTTGAGCAGGTTTTTGACCTTGCTTATAATCAGGACGAGAAGAATTTTTATCGTTTTTAATTTCAGACGCTCTCACTCTTATATAAGAAGGTTTTTCATTGTTATATTCATTTCTTTTAGTAGTAGCAGGCTTTTCGTTTACAAAAGTCTTTTGTTCAGCAGGTTTTGGAGCTTCTTTTTCTGTTTTAGTAGGTTCTTCGGTTACAGTTTGCTCTACTTTTTCAGATTCTTTAGCAACCTTTTCTAATTCAGCATCTTTTTTGTCAGCAAGCTTCGCCTCTAATTTACGCTTTTCTTCAGCCTCTTTTTCTGCTTGTTTAGCAAGTTCAGCCTCTTTTTGCTTTTTTATATTATTAATCTTTTCTTCAATACGAGATTTAATACCCTTACAAAAAGAAATATCTGCCTTTATACCGGAAAGAAGATTACTACACTCTTCTTTTTTAATAAATTCTACTACCTTTTTAATATTACTATTTTGAAGTTCTTTCTTTTCCTTTTCAGCCATTCTTTTCCTCCATACGATACTTGGTGAAGTTTTCGTCTAAATTATCAATAATTGCTTTTGCAAGTGATTTATCAGTTACAGCCATTAGTTTACAATTTTCTTTTCCAGTCAAATCTTCTAAATTAACAAAATTGCAAACGATAATTTCTGCTTTTAGTTTTTTTGATAGTTTTAATACGTCTTTAACGGTGTTTTCAGATGCAGTATGACACATTATTAAAAGTTCAGCATTTTTAAGCGTTGCAACGGCGTTTACACCAAGCCTATACTTGCCTGCTCTTATTGAAAACCCTATAAAAGTTTCAATTTTACTCCTTCCCAAGGATAACCTCCTCAACTAAATCGTAAACGCTGTCGTCTACGTCCATAGAAAAAGTTTTATGAATAAGTTTTTGTTTGCGAAGTTTTTTTACACAATCTTCGCAATTACACACGTATGCACCACGACCTGCAAGTTTACCAGAAAGATCGGCCTTAACCCCGTCAACAGTTTTAACAATTCTAACAAGTTCACGTTTTTGCTTCATTTGTCTACAAGCAATACACATGCGCATAGGTATCTTTTTTACTGCCATAATTATTCACCTATATACCAACGTATCGTTTAATGGAATTTATTTTTATTATTTATCGCTTTCTAAATTAGCGACGCTTGATTCGCTTTTTACGTCAATTTTCCAACCGGTTAATTTAACTGCAAGTCTTGCGTTTTGACCATCTCTACCGATAGCAAGAGAAAGTTTATCATCAGGAACGATTGCTCTTGCTGAATTTTCTTCGTCAAGTTCGTAAACTTTAACAACTTTTGCTGGAGAAAGTGCTTTTGCAATAAATTCAAGTGGATTTTCACTCCAAGGGATAATATCAATCTTTTCCCCACCAAGTTCAGCTACTACTGCATTAACTCTCATACCCTTTGGTCCTACGCAAGTACCGATAGGGTCGATTTGTGGATCTTCGCTGTAAATAGCAATCTTCGTTCTTTGACCAGCCTCACGCGCTATTGATTTTATTTGAACGATACCCTGTCTAATTTCAGGAACTTCGTTTTCAAATAATCTTTTAACAAGACCAGTAGACGCTCTTGAAACGAGAACTTGCGTACTTTTGCCCGTATTTCTAACTCTTTTTACAAATACTTTAAGTTTTTGGTTGAGTTCATACTTTTCGCCAGGGACTTGATCTTTTTGGAGCATTATACCTTCCATTTGGTTAGCACCCATTTCAACGTAAACGTTGTTTTCGTCAACACGTCTTACTACGCCCGTCAACAATTCCCCTTCTTTATCTTCGAATTCATTGAGAAGTTGAGCCTTTTCAATTTCCTTCATTCTTTGCATAATAACTTGCTTTGCAGTTTGACCGGCAATTCTACCAAAATCTTTATTAGGCGCAATTTCTGTTGCGATAACGTCGCCTACCTTGTAAGACTTTTTGATTTTTTGCGCTTCTTCAAGCGTAATTTGCTTGCCTGGTTCTAAAACTTCGTCAACAACAAGTTTCGTGCTGTAAAATCTAATGGTTTTCTTTTCTGGGAAAAGTTTAATTTCAATATTACTAATGTCGCCCGTTTGCTTTTTACGTGCTGCAGCAATAGCTGACGATAACATTTCAATAAACTGTTCCTGTGAAATTCCCTTTTCCTTTTCCAAGGCTTCAAGTGCTAAAAAGAACTCTTTACTTAACATAAATATTTATCTCCGTATATTTTTTATCTATTTTAACCGCGTTTGCGGAATTGTACCTTCTTAATCGACTTTAATTAATTTATTTATCTTTGCTATGGCTGATTTTTCAATACTTAAAACAGTTTTATCATCAACCTTTAATACTATATTGTTTTCTTTAGCATCAGTCATTACACCTTCATAATACTTTTTGCCTTTAATAGGCGCAAAAAGTTTTACTTCAACTTCTTGACCAATATTCCTTTCGTAGTCGCGCATTGTCTTAAATGGTCTATCTAGTCCTAAACTTGAACAATTAAGCGTGTACGGCTGACCAAAAGTTGGATCAAGTTCGTCAAGTGGAACGTCTATAGCCCTATGAAACTTTTCACAAATATCAAGGTCAATACCACCCGTCCTATCAATAAAAACCGTTAATGCAGGGTCTTTGCCTTGCTTAAATTCAACCTCAACAACTTCAACACCGACTTCCTCTCCAATAGGCGTTAAAAAATCTTTAATTTCGTCAACTGGTTTAACTTTCATAAATGCTCCTTAAACAAATATGAGAACGGAAACCCGTTCTCATATGAAAAGTCTATCCATATCATTAAAAATATATCATATTAAAAAAGTTTTTGCAAGCATTTTTACAAAATATTATTTTTAATAATAAATTATTTATTTTTATATTCAAGTTTTTTAAGTTCCAAGAAAATTTCAGCCGTTGCCCTTGCGTCGGATAGCGCTCTGTGGTGCAAAAATTCAATGCCGAAATAGTCTGCAAGATCATTGAGCTTATATCTTTTTAAGTAAGGTAAAACGTTTCTTGAAATTAATAGAGTGTCTTCTAAATCTTTGCAAAACTTATATTTACTTTCTTTCGACGCTTTTTCCAAAAATTTAGCATCAAACTCAATTATGTTTTGACCAACAAGTACTGCGCCGTCGCAAAAATGCAAAAAATCACCTATAACGTCTTGAATAAAAGGTTTATCAGCAACCATACTATCGTCAATTCCAGTTAAATCAATAATTTTTTGTGGAATTTCAACACCTGGATTGATTAAAGTTGTCCACTCTTCCGTTATTTTGCCGTTTTCAATTTTAACAGCGCCTATTTCCGTTATCGCATCCGAAAAACAATTAGTTCCAGTCGTTTCAATATCAACTGAAACGTATGTTTTACTTAAAACTTCGTCAGGAAGAACAACTTCTTCATCAAAAAGATTTGATATTTTAATGGTTTTTGCCGGTTCAGGCGAAATAAGAGAATAAACTTTTGGCGCATCTTTAAGTGGTAATTCTTCCATAACAAAATTTTCAGGGAATTTACAAAGGCTTATTCTATCAATCGTTAAGGATAAATCTTTCTTTTCGCCATAAAAACTTAATTTCCCACGAATAATAATGTCATTACCTACGGAAATTGAGCGAATTTTATCAATCGTGTTACTTCTAGTAAAATACAAACCACTCATTTTTGCCGTCGTGTCGGTAAAATCAAATATGTAAAAAGGCTTACCCGTTTTTGTTTCCTTTTCCCTAATATTCGTAACCGTACCTGCAAGAACAACGTTCCCAACTTCGGTAGCGTCAGCCATATACGTTGCAACGGTCGGTGGATCTTTATCATCTAGCCCAACAACGTCCGAAACTGTAAAAGTTCTCGCTTTAATGTTTTCTATTGAACTAATATAGACGTCGTGCGCGTCAAGTTCAAATTTTTTGCCAAGTTTTTTAATTTTAATATCCCCTATAAATGTTGAACAAAAACTGTTAAACAAATGCTCGTTTATAATGCGCATAATATAGTTGGATTCAAAATATTCTTTTGCGTCTTGCGCAAGCGATAAAGTGTATCTAATAGTCATGCCCATTTCTTCAATGTAAATGTCTGATTTTTCAAACCACATTGAAACGGACGGAAAATGATTTTTAACGAAAGCATAAATTTCGTTAACGACAAGTTCGCTGTCGGTAACGATTTTAGCAACGTCAATTTCAACAGTCTTAAATACTTTAGGAGTTTTACTATCTACATACTCCGTAAGCAAGTCTTTTAGCGCTGAATTTATCGTTCTATCTGATATAAACTCATATCTAATCGAAAGATTTTCACTATTGATTTTGATTTTATGAAGTTTTAATGAAGAAAGACCTTCGTCAAGAGCGTTTATGTCTTTTATAAAAGCCAAACTACTACCTATTTCAAGCAAAGTTTTATCTCCTTTAAAAATTCGCTTTTAGCATTTTCAATTAAAACGGTTTTATAAATTTCACCATTTTTAAATATGACTGCTTTATCTTTGCCACCAGCAATTCCTAGGTCGCAATCGGTAGCCTCTCCTGGCCCGTTTACAACACAACCCATTACTGCTATTTTTAACCTTTTAGGAACTCCTTTTACAAGCTCATTTACTTCATTAGCAAACGACATACAGTCCCATTCGCATCTTCCACACGTAGGACAAGCAATCACTTCAACAAAATCTTTTTCCAAGCCGACAGCACGCAAAATTGAACGGCCTGCTTCAACTTCTTTAACAGGGTCATCTGATAAAGATACCCTTATCGTATCCCCTATCCCTTTTATAAGCAGTGAACCTATCCCGATTGAGTTTTTTACTACGCCGTCAAGATAAGTGCCAGCCTCTGTAACACCTAAATGTAAAGGATAATCCGTCTTTTTTGCAAGATATTCGTAAGACTTTATCATTAAAGCCGTATCACTTGCTTTTACAGATATCACAATGTTATCAACGCCGTATTTTTCTAAAATAGAAACGTTTTTTAATGCACTTTCAACTAATGAAATTTCATTTTTACCATATTTTGAAAGAAAATCTTTTTCGATACTGCCCGTATTAGCTCCAACACGAACGGCAACGCCACTCCCTTTTAATGCCTCTGCAACAGATTTTACGTTGGCATTTGTGCCTATATTGCCAGGATTAATTCTAATTTTATCAACACCAGCATCAATCGCTTTAATTGCAAGACGATAATCAAAATGAATATCTGCAACAAGTGGACAAGTAACTTCCTTTTTTATTGCTTTTATGCCTTTAATATCAGCGTCGTCGAGAACGGAAAATCTTACAATGTCGCAACCGTTTTGTTGTAAATCAATTATTTGTCTAATGGAATTTTTTATATCGGAAGGCTTAAAGGTCGTCATTGATTGAACTGCAACCTTTTCTCCACCACCTATACAGATATTACCTATTTTTACTTGTTTACTCATAATTTTATTTTTCAATAACCAAAGTAAACGGACCGTCGTTTACTTGTTCGATTACCATATGCTCTCCAAAAACGCCTTTTTTTGCAACAATGCCATATTTTTTAAACTGCTCGAAAGCATAATCATACATTAAAGAGGCTAAATCAGGTTTTTCAGCCATTAAAAAGTCAGGTCTATTGCCGTGTTCGGCATTAGCATATAACGTAAATTGCGAAACAAACAATACTTCGCCCCCGACGTCAGAGAGGGATAAATTCGTTTTACCGTTTTCGTCTTCAAATATCCTTAAGGAGCAAATTTTTTTAACAATATAATCTGCTTGCGCCTGTGTGTCGCCTTTTTTTACGCCAAAAAACACGACGTAGCCCTTATTTATATTTGAAACAACTTCATTATCAACGGATAACTTTGCTTTTGAAACTACTTGAATTACTGCTTTCATTTTTAATCCTTTCGGTTATAATATATTAATTATATAGTAATTTATATTAAAAGTCAATCCGTCGTTTTTACTTCAAATTATTTTTAGATGAAAATGTTATTAAAACATAACGTTATATATTATTATAAATATTACAAAAAGTGACGCCTTTACGCGTCGCCATTAATTTTATCAGTTTTTTTTGAATTATTTTTTTTATTTGTTTTTGCAATCAACTTTTTTGCTATTCTATTTTCGTCATATTTTCTTATTACGGACAAGTAATCGAAAGGGGACGGCTTAAAACCATCAATCATTTTATAAAACGCTTTTTCTTCTATCAATTTCAAGCGTTTGCCAGCCGAAATCAATTCTTTTGCCCGTTGAAATTCCTTATCGTCTGCGCCATCACGGTAAACGTAAACGTTAGCAACTTGTACACACGGTGCGTATTTAGCTGAAAGCGAATAGATTTTTTTCAAAAGCCCAAAGGTATTATCTATATCTTCATGTTTAATACATTTTGCAATGGCAACTGATTTTTTAGACAGCAACCCACCTTTTGCATAACTTTTTGAAGCAGTTTTTTCAGCATAATCAAGCAATGCGTTTGTTTGCCTACCCGTTCTAATAAAGCCGTTTTTTTGATACAGTTGCGAAAGCGAATATGAGTGTGAAAAACCATCATGTCGATTTTCTCCACAAATAATGCCTGCGTACTTAATGAGTTTTGAAAAACTCATTTTATGTTTATCACAAAGATATTTTAATACAAGCGCAGTTACCCTTGCGTCCTCATCACTTCTATGAGCAATAAATTCAACGTTTAGTCCTTCGGCAATACTGCCTAAACCTTTATCTTTATACTCGTCGTTAAATAATTCTAACAACTGTTTTACGTCAATAAATTTGTATTTAATTTGTTCAAGTTCAAACTTTTCACACACGTCTCGTAAATATTTAACGTCGTTTTCAACAGCAAAGCCAACTGCAAAATCGCACGAATCAAACAAATCTTTTATCTCTTGATATTTTTCGTTAAAGCGTGGCGCTGACCTAAACTCTTTTAGGCTATAAGCAAGGTCGACCTTACGATTTTTGCCTATAATTTGATAGCGAAAACGAGCCAAAGGATTTATTATAATATCCCTTTGCTCTATCGGACGAAATTTTTCATCACAAATATAATAACCTAAACTGCACAAACTTCCATCATTAGTACAGCCGGTACTGCTTTCGGTATCGAACGTTAAAATTCTCATATAAACCTTACGCATAAATAAAGCCGTACCGTAAGGCACGGCTTTAAATTAGTCTTTGACTTCTTCGTAAATTTTCTTAAATACTACTTCAATAATTCTTCTATCTTCAATCTTGGTAACGGTAATTTCTATACCTTCGTATACAAATTTATCTCCTTCATCAGGAATTTTATCGAGTTGTTCTATCACCCAACCACCGACCATGCTTGAATCATTTTCGACTTCTTCTTCTTCAATTTTTACGTCAAACATTTCAAGTACGTCATAAATTGACGCCGTAGCCAAAACCTTGTATTCGTCAACGTCTAGTTCGATTATTTCCTCAACTACTTCGTCGTGTTCGTCCCAGATTTCACCAACAAGTTCTTCTAAAATATCTTCCATTGTAACGATACCTTCCGTACCACCAAATTCGTCGGAAATAATAGCAATATGAGACTTTGACTTCTGGAAAAGTTTAAGTAAATCACTAACTTTTATTGACGGTGTTACAAAAACAGGGCGTTTCAATATACTTCTAAAACTCTTGCCCGTTCCAAAAACTTTACTATAAAAGTCTTTTTGATGCAAAATGCCTACGATATGGTCTATTGTTCCTTTATAAACAGGTAATCTTGAATAACCCGTTTCACTAAACACCTTCGTAATTTCCTTTTCTGTTGCATCATAAGGAATTGCAATAACGTCAACGCGTGGGGTAAAAATTTCAATCGCTTCAATATCGTCAAATTCGATAGCGCTTCTAATTAAATCGCTTTCGTCTTCGTCAATTTTGCCGTCTTCTTCAGCCTCCTCAACAAGAGTGATAAGTTCTTTTTCCGTCATACCGTCGTCTTCACTCTTTTTAAAAGCCTTTGACATAAGTTTTTGCCATAAACCAAACAAATACGTAAGTGGCGTGAATAAAATTATGAAAAATTTAAGTATAGGCTCAACCGTCATAGCAAAACCTTCCGGTCTTTCCTTTGCTATTGTTTTTGGCGTAATTTCACCAAATATAAGAACAATTAACGTCATTACGACTGTTGAAACAGTTGGACCACTTGCTTCATTAATCCACTTAATAAATAGAATTGTTGCAAGAGACGACGCTAAAATATTAACAATATTATTACCTATTAAAAGCGTAGATAAAACCTTATCATATTTATCGTCAAGTGTCATTACCCTTTTCGCTTTTTTATTACCTGCTTCAGCCAAAGTCTTCATCTTTGAATGGCTATAAGAGGTAAATGCTGTTTCCGTCGCAGAGAAAAATGCTGAAAACAGCAAACATATTAAAATTATTATTATATATGCACTCATGATTTTTTAAAATACTCCTAATTATTATAATTTGTCATTAAAAATTTACAAAAAATCATCGACGCATATATTGTAAAAACAAACGTTTTTTTGCAAAATAAAGGTTGCCTATAGCGTCGCAACGCATCATAGACAACCTTAAGTTGTTAATATAATAACTGGATATACTATCCGGATATGTATCCATAACTCTCCTCTATTTTATAACTGGATAGATTATATCACATTTATATATAATTGACAAGTTTTTTTACATTTATTTAAGTAATATTATAATTTTTTTAATATAATTTGCACATTTTTTTATGTATTAAGACATTTTTATGTAATAGTACGATACAAGAAAAGCCTGCTCTTTTATCTTTGTAAAATATTATATTATCGTATTAGTTTTGAGGCGGCAGCCTCATCAATCACCCAAACAACGTCGTTGTGATATTGCAATAATGATGCAGGTACGTCTTTGCATGCTTTTCCATTAATTGATTTAAAGACTGCATCTGCCTTATTTGCGCCACTTGCAACAACTAATATTTTTTTAGCGTCTAAAATGTTTTTTACACCCATTGAAATGGCTTTTTTAGGCACGTCGTCAATGCTACTAAAAAATCTTGAATTATCTTTAATTGTATTTTCAGTTAAATCAACAACGTGTGTTACACTATCCTCTTGTGTACCTGGCTCATTAAAACCTATATGACCGTTGCTTCCGATACCTAAAAGTTGCAAATCACGTGGCAGTTTTGCTAAAAGGTCGTTATATCTATTACATTCAGCAAAAAGATCTACTGCTTTTCCGTTTGGCAAATATGTATTTTCCCGATTGATATCTAGATGGTTAAATAAATTTTCTTCCATAAAAGTCACGTAACTTTGCTCATCACCCTTGCCAAGAGAAACGTATTCGTCAAGATTAAGACTTTTAACACACTTATATGAAGTTCCGTTTTCCTTGTGGTCCTTAACCATTTCACGATAAACACCGATAGGCGTTGAACCTGTTGCAAATCCAAAAATTGCATGCGTGTTTTTTGAAATTACATCTTTAATAATTTCAAATGCCTTTTTGCTCATTGCGTTATAATCTTTTTCAATAAAAACTTTCACAATATCTCCTAATATCTATTATTTTTTTTGCTGTAATATTTAAATTTTCAAATAGCTTACAGTCAATTATATTAGGGTTAGCAAAATTATATGCAAAAGCTTTATTAAAGCTTATAAATATATTTAAATTGAATACAAAAACCTATGGACATTTCAAAAAAAATATTATATACTATTAGGCAAATAAGGTAAAATTATGAAAATTTCTAAATTTGATTGCTATAAAAATTTTAAATGTATCGCAAGTGAATGTCCCGATACTTGTTGCGCTGGTTGGAACGTAGTTTTTGATAAAAATTCCGTTAAAAAATACGACGCTATAAAGGGCGACTTTGGAACAAAATTAAAGGATAATATAGACTTTGACGGCAAGAAATACACGGCGAAAATGCTTTGCGATAGGTGCGCCTTTTTAAACGATAAAAATTTATGTGATATTTATATAAATCTTGGCGAAAATGCTCTTTCCGAAATTTGCACTAATCACCCACGTTTTATTAACGATTTTGGTGGAAGTCAAGAGGTAACTTTTTCACTTTCCTGCCCGGAAAGCGTAAGGCTGTTGCTTTTGGCAAATAATATGGATATAATTACTACCGACGCTGATATACCTATTACACCAAACGATATTGACGCAGACCTTTATTTTTACCTAAAAAATGCGCGTCAAAAAATCTTTGACACGCTGAATAACAAATTTTCACTTAAAACGCTGTTTTCTATATATAGATATTGTGAACTTTTACAAAATAATATTAAAAATCGCGCCTATATAGACTCTGAAATTCCTTTAGAAAATAATTTAAGTATTGACGTAGAAAAATTTTCCAAAATATTATTCGCATATAAAAATGCAGATTTTACACGTGATAAACTTAAAAATTCCTTTATTGTAGCAAGCAAACAAATTAAAAAACACAACGTTTTAGATTGTATTGAAAAATCAATTAAAACTGCCCCTGACCTTTATTACAAGTTAACTTGTGTTTATACGTTTAGATATTTTTTAACGGCTGTTTTTGATGAAGATTTAATGGAAAAGATTAAGTTTATTATTACGTCCATATTTATATTCGCTTATATTAGCGCAATAGATGAATTTAAAAATTTTGACGGCATTGAAGAACTTATTCGTCTTTATACAAGGGATATAATTCATAGTGAAGAAAACGTTAACTTAATCAACAAAACGTTAAAGAAAATTAATTTCTAAAAAAAAGCGGGATTGCCCCGCTTTTTTATAATTCATCAAATTTAATAACTTCCATTTTTGCTTCGTTAAATAGTTGCATAGCAAATTCATCTGGATATCCATACTTATAAATAATACGCTTAACGCCAGAATTTATAATTATTCTCGCACAAATAACGCAAGGCTGATGCGTGCAGTAAAGCGTAGCACCTTCTAAACTAACGCCCATTTTAGCAGCCTGACAAATTGCGTTTTGTTCAGCGTGAACAGCATAGCAAACCTCTTGCATTGTTCCCGAAGGAATATTCCTTTCACGACGGAGGCAACAGCCCCTTTCAGCGCAACTTTCGATACCACTTGGAGCACCGTTATACCCGGTCGTTAAAATTCTTTTATCCTTAACAACGACTGCGCCAACGTGGCGATTTTCCTGAAAACAACTTGACCAAGTAGCGACAAGTTCAGCCATTTCCATAAATCTTTTATCCCATTTTGTACCCATAAAAACTCCAAATTGTCAATTTATAACAAAAAATATAATTTTTCGCTAATAAATTTTTTTTCTATTATAATATCATATTATTAAGATATTTTCAATAAAATTTTAAATTTTTAACAAATCTAAATAAAAAAAATCAAAACTTTATATTAAACGGTTGACAAAACCCACAGTTGTTATATAATAATGTTAGCACTTTAACAATGAGAGTGCTAATTTCGGAGGTGAATTATGAAAATTATACCTTTATTTGATAAGGTCGTAGTTGAATCGGCAGAAGCTGTTGAAACAACAAAAAGTGGATTTATTCTTCCAAGCGCATCACAAGAAAAACAGCAACTTGCAAAAGTTATCGCAGTTGGTCCTGGTGGTGTAATTGACGGTAAGGAAGTCGTAATGCAAGTTAAGGTTGGGGATACTGTTCTCTACTCTAAATACGCTGGTTCAGACTTCAAAATCGACGGTAAGGAAGTTACTATTATCAAACAATCAGATATTCTTGCAATAGTAGAATAATCATTAAGGAGTGAAAAATGGCAAAACAATTAAAACACGGTGAAGAAGCAAGAAAAGCGCTTGAAAAAGGCGTTGATACACTTGCTAATACAGTTAAAATCACATTAGGTCCAAAAGGCAGAAACGTTGTTTTGGATAAAAAATTCGGTTCACCACTCATCACAAACGACGGTGTTACCATAGCTAAAGAAATTGAACTTGAAGACCCTTTTGAAAATATGGGCGCATCAATGGTTAAGGAAGTTTCTACAAAAACTAACGACATTGCCGGCGACGGCACTACTACGGCTATGGTATTAGCTCAAGCAAT
>JAZNVV010000012.1:0-4364 GCA_045593005.1 Christensenellaceae bacterium
TGCCGGTAATAAAAATAATTATTACGTTAAATTTTATTACATGTTTATTTCCTGAACTAAAACTAAATGGATATATCTCTTTTTTAAATTCGATAATTAAATGGATTTTAGGAATATCATTTACAATATTTAGTCTATTTATTTCAGTACAAGGGTTAACTGGTGGCAATATAGACGGAATTACATTAAGGGCAACTAAATACGCCATAACCAACACAGTTCCTATTATAGGTGGCTTTATATCAGGTGGCTTTAATCTTGTAGTTGCCGGTAGCGTTTTAATTAAAAACGCATTAGGAGTGGGAGCAATAATTTTACTATTTTATACAGTAGCATCACCACTTTTATTTATAATTTCAGTACAATTAACTCTTAAAGGCGTTTCGGCAGTTATTAGTACAGTTTCTGATGAAAAAATTTCTTCCGTATGCTTATCAACGTCTAAAAATCTTTCCTTAATTACAACGTCATTATTAGGCACTATATTTACTTTTTTTATTTTTAATATAATAATTATCGTTTCTGCAAACGCGTTAATTTAATTATGGATTTTATTTATAGTTCTGTAATTTCAATATTTGTTATTTCAATAATCACATATATATTACCTAACGGGAAATGCCGTGAATTAATAAAATGGATATTTTCAGTTATTATTTCATTAATTATGTTTAATTCGATTTTAGGTATGTTTAACGTTTCTAAATCAAATGAAATTCAAAATGATTACCTTTTGACTACGGCAAACATATCGGAAGAACTTGATATAAATACTTTTAAACAATATTTAACTTCAATAAATATAAGTGGGGCAAAGATAAACGTTAATGCATCTTATAACAATAATGAAAAAATCTACAAAATTGTTGAAATTGACTTAAAAAAAGCCGTTATAAATTCGGACAAGTCGCATATAGATATATTGTCCGATATAGAAATAATTGCAAAAAATATCTGAAAATAAAATACTTCAATACATTTTAATAGCAGTTTTATCAATTATAATTATCGTCATTGTTTCAGTTGTTTTTAACAAAAAAACAAAAAACGTTGAAACAACCTATTCGTCTATTCTTGAAGAAAAACTTGAAGATAAACTTTCTTCAATAAAAGGTGTGGGGGACGTAGAGGTAATTATAACTGTTGGTAGTGAAAATATTAAAGAAATCGCTTACACAACTGTAACCGAAAAAACTATAGACGGTACAAAATCTACAAAAACGCCACTATTAGTTAATGGTAAAACAGTTGAATTAGGCGAGTCCACTCCTGAAATATTAGGAATTGTAATAATTGCCGAAGGTGCAAATGATATCTTTGTAATGAGTAAACTTCAACAAGCAACTACAACACTACTAAACGTTGAGGCAAATAAAATAGAAGTATTACCTATGAAATAATTTAGGTCAAAATGACGAAATATCGTCAATGATAATATATAAGCAAGGAGTTTTTTATGAGCAAAAAGAAAAAGATTATTATTTTATCATGTATGGTGGCATTACTTGCCGTAACGGCGTTGTTAAATTATATTTTTACAAATAATACAACGACTATTGAAGATGCGCCTACGTCAACAACAGCTGGTTATTTTACGCAATACCGTGAAAGACGTTTAACAACTAGAAATGAAGAGTTACTTCAAATTGACGATATTATAAACGCTTCAGCGATTGATTCTACTGAAAGAGCAGATGCCGTTGCGCTAAAAACTCAATTAACCGAAATTACTGAAAAAGAAATGCTTTTAGAAAGCCTAATTAAAGCATATGGATTTGACGACGTAATTGTAATTATGAGTTTAACTTCAGACAACGTTAACGTTATTGCTAATAGCGAAGAAATAACAGCCGAAGACACAATAAAAATTTATACGATTATTGAAGAAGAAAACATAGCGTCGCCAGCAAACGTTAAGATTATTCCTATTACTGAATAGAATAATTATCAAAAAACACTATGCAAAACGAATATTTTATGTTAAAATATAATTAATCTTTTAGCAGGAGATATTCGTATGAGTTATTTAAAAAAATTCCCAACACCAAAACAAAGCGACGGTAAAGTAAGTTACGGCAGTGGTATTCTTAATAACATTATTAAATTTGCCGTTGATGAAATACCAGACGTTAGTTTAATGCCATCATCTAATCCTATTGATTTTTTATTTGATAAAGACGGCGTTGCCGTTGACGTAAATATAAAAATCAATTACACTTGTAACGTTTCAGAAATGGCTTTTAAAGTGCAAGAAGCAATTCGTCACAACGTTGAAGCAATGACTGAATATAAAATTACAACGGTAAACGTTAACGTTAAAGACGTGTTCTTTGATGATTCAAACAAGTAGGATTTATATGATTACAAAACCAGGACAAAAAAGGGCTACGGCTAGGGAAGTTGTTTATAAATATATTTTTGCTAGATTTTTTAATGGGGAAGATCCTTCATTATATCGTAATTTAATTGAAGAATCTAAACTTGAACCTGACGGTAAAAAATTTGCAGATAGTTTGCTAAAATGTATCCTTACGCATTACGACGAATTATTATCTGAAATTGAAAATTTAGTAGAAGGTTATAAACTTGACAGAATTTATTCAGCAGATAAATGCTCACTGCTAATGGGTATTGCTGAACTTAAATATCTTGATACGCCAAAAGCAGTTGTTATCGACCAAGTTGTGTCTTTAGCAGGCATTTATTCGACAGATAAAAGTGTTGATTTTGTTAACGGTGTACTTGGAAAATACGTTAGAGAAAATATATGAGCGCTATAATTATTGACGGCAAAGCCGTTTCGTCAAAAATCAAAGACGACGTAAAAGAAAAAGTATTAAACTTAAAATTAAATAAAGGTAAGACTATCACTTTAGCCGTTGTATTAATCGGTAACGACCCAGCGTCTGAAGTGTACGTTAAAAACAAAATTAAAGCCTGCGAATACGTTGGAATCGTTTCGCAGTCTTATCGTTTACCGGAAAATTCTTCACAAAAAGAATGTGAGGAACTTATTTATTCATTATCAAATGACAATAATATTGATGGTATTTTAATACAATTACCACTACCTAAACATCTTAATGAAGAATCTTTACTTAAAATAATTCCTTCACACAAAGACGTTGACGGTTTACTTGATGAAAATATAGGCAAACTTTTTCAAAACAATAAAACTTTAATTTCTTGCACACCAAACGGCGTTATGCAACTTTTATCACATTATAATATAGATATTTCAGGTAAAAACGCTGTTATAATCGGACGAAGCAATATGGTTGGCAAGCCTATGGCTGCGCTTTTATTAAACGCGAACGCAACCGTTACCGTTTGCCATAGTAAAACCCAAAACCTAAAAGATTTTACTAAAAATGCCGATATTTTAATTGTTGCAATCGGTAGAAAGCATTTTGTTACAGCAGATATGGTAAAACCTGGCGCTACAGTTATTGACGTTGGTATAAATAGGGTAGACGGTAAATTATATGGCGACGTAGAATTTGATACTGTAAAAGAAGTGGCTGGTTATATTACACCTGTACCTGGTGGCGTTGGCCCTATGACTATTGCAATGCTTATGTTAAATACATATTTGACAGTGGAGAATAAAATTGTCTGATTTTTTAACAAAATACAACAATTATTTGGTTTATTTTGATGAAAAACTTAATCAATATTTTAATAATCAAAATTCAATTCCTAATGAACTTCTTGAATCAATGAAGTATTCCTGCAATGCAGGGGGGAAGAGAATTCGTCCTGTTTTATTGCTTGCTACAAACGATATATTAGGTGGGAATATTGATAAGATAGTAGATTTTGCAATCGCTATTGAACTTATACACACGTATTCGTTAATACATGACGACCTACCTTCAATGGATAACGACGATATGCGTAGGGGTAAGCCGTCAAACCACAAAAAATTTGGCGAGGCAATGGCTATTTTAGCAGGTGATGCCTTATTAAACAGCGCGTTTGAACTTTTGTTAAATAAACCTGATTTTGATAGTTCTGATTTGCAATCGCTAAAAATATTAAGCGAATACGCTGGAGCAAGTGGAATGATTGCCGGTCAAGTTGCCGATATTTTTGGCACAAATAAAGGGATTGATTATATTATTGAAAATAAAACAGCAAAACTTTTAACAGCACCATTACTTATAGCATCAATAAAAAATAACAATCTTTATTATAATGAACTAAAAGAATTAGGTTTTAACCTTGGAAAAATGTTTCAAATAACCGACGATATTTTAGATAAAGTGGGTGACGTTAAATTAATAGGCAAAACTACTAACAAAGATATCGACAAAAATAATTACGTTAACTATTTAGGAATTGAAAAATCTATCGAACTAAAT
>JAZNVV010000013.1:0-10480 GCA_045593005.1 Christensenellaceae bacterium
CTACCCTGACCGAAAAGAACTTGTATTGCATAACTTGGTATACTTGCAGCAAGCATGCCTAACAATACAAATAACGCTCTTAAAAGTAGTTTAGGACTTTCTAACTGTTTAACGTTCTTGAGTAAGACTGTTAATAAATAGCCGATCGCTATACCTATTTCTACTGCATAAACAACGCTTCTCCAATGGATTTTATCCATCACTCCGTCCATCGCCACGTTTACAATACTCATTGTAGCAAACGATATTACATACATTGCTAATGCAAAATATTTAACTATAGGCGTAAGACTTTTGACGTGTCTTTTAAAATATGGATAAGTAATCGTAGTAATTTCTGCAGCAAACGTAAACCACAAAATAATTACTGACGCGCATGCTTTTGCACTACCTAATGCGCCAAACGGGGATTTTATATTAAGCCCTATCGTGTCGGAAATAACAAATTCCCCACCGATAAATCTTGCAAAAAACGCAAGAATAAGTATCCCTGTTACAATTTTTGCAAGAATATCTTTGAACTTGTCCGACTTGTTTCTAAAAACTACGAACACCCCAAAGGTAATCGCAATGGTGAGTAATGATATTAAATAATACCAAACCATAAAATTTTCTCCTGTAGTGATATGTGTCGATATATATTTTGTGCAATTACTATTAAATTACATAGTAATTTATAATTAAAATTTTATGCACTAAAAAAACGGCCGCATACTGCCTACTACGTATAGACGTATTAAAACGAACCGTTTACTTCGTTTGTAAAAAAACACAAACGACAAACGGGCGCACGTCGTGCACCCTAATATTTAGTTTAATATGATAGAATTTATTAGATATAAATCATTATAATTGTAAGTAGCAAATTTGTTACGTACAATATGTACAGATTTTTCCAAACAACGTTTAACGTTAATTAATAATCTTTCAAAAAGAGAGAGAATAACTTTAATTAACGCGTATATGCTTATTACAAGACCTAAAACAAATAATACGTTAATTAAACTCATAAAAAACGTAATAACTGCATGAAAAATCAAAAAGATAATTCTGCCAGCATTTTCAAAAGAGCGATCAGTAACCATTTCTTTATCTAAAGTATTACCTGACTTTGCTCCAAAAATGTTAAAGTTTGTAATAACGGATAATTCCCTCATGACATAAAAAGATAGGAACGTCAAAAATACCGATATAATAAACATCGGTTTTATTATAGGTCTTATTGAAAATTCTTTTTTATCGAATTTACTCATACTACCTCGTTTGTCAATAAAAAATAAAAATTGACAAAATTTCCTACTCTTTACACTTATATCCAAAATATAGCACATTTAACAATACTTGTCAATATTTTGTAAAAAAAATATTAATTTTTTGTTAAATATTTTTTCTGAAAAACACAACAATTTGTATTTGTAAAATTAAAATCCACAAATTAAAGCTTTTAAGGCTGATTTTTGGCTCGTTTAATTTCCAACATAACCGAAATTAATATAGGAACAGATATAATAAAAGAAATTACGTCTGAAACGGTTTGAACAATTTCTATACCGAACAAACCAAAATTGCCCCAAAATATAAACAAAATCGGGATATATACTATGCCTTGCCTACATAATGCTAATATTGACGCTCTTATAGGTCTACCTATGTTTTGCATCATCATATTGCTTGCAACGTAGAACCCTGAAATAGGGAAAGCAAACGCTTGGTAGCGCAATACTCTTTCAGCAAGTTCTAATGCTTTTTGCATATTTTCAGACGACAGTCCAGAATTGTTTTGGTTAAAAATCGCAACTAACGGTCCTGCGAAAACGGTACATAATACTGTTGCAACGATTAAATAAATAGTTGCAATAAAGGTTGTAAACCAAAACGATTTTATTACCCTGTCATATTTTTTTGCCCCGTAGTTAAACCCACAAACTGGTTGAAAGCCTTGACCAAAGCCAAGCAAAATAGAAAAGATTATGTGCGCTATTTTTTGAGCAATAGAAATACCAGCAATGGCATAGTCGCCGTAGCCTTTTACAACAAGCGTTAAAATTACCGTCGCAACACTTGCCATACCCTGCCTTAATAAACTTGGTGCGCCACCTTTGATAATTTCAAAAATAAATAACTTTGAAAAACGAAAGTTTTTAATTCTAAACCTAATATTGCCACCGTAAAAAGTTCCGACAAATAAAATAATAAATCCGATAATTTGGCTCAACATAGTAGCAATGCTTGCACCGTGAACACCGTTAAATAATTTAATAAAAATCGGATCTAAAATTATATTTAAAACAGCGCCAACACCCATTCCAACCATTCCATATACAGCGTTGCCTTGAAAGCGCAACTGATTGTTGATGGTAAACGACGAAGTCATAAAGGGCGTCGCCAAAATTATGTATAAAAAGTACCCCTTGGTATATTCAGTCATAGTCGCATTTGATAAAACAGCGACAAGTTCATCAATAAAAATAAGTGAAATAACTGAAATTAACAATCCAAAAGCAAATGAATAGACAAGTCCTGTAACGGCAATTTGCTCTGCACTTTTGTCATTTTTTGCTCCAAGTGATTTTGAAATATAATTACCTGAACCGTGCCCAAAAAAGAACCCACACGCTTGCACGATTGACATATAAGACATCACAACGGAAACGCCTGCAATAGCGCTTTCGCCAAAACCACTAACAAAATAGGTGTCGGCAGCGTTATAAACTGCAGTAATTAACATACTGATAATTGTAGGAATAGATAGTAAACATATCCTTTTGTAAAGATTACCGTTTACTAAAAGTTGGTAGTTATCTTTTTTACTTTGCATATCCTCTCGCCATATAAAAACGGCTTACTTTATGTAAACCGTTTTTTTGATTTGGTCAAATTTCGCACTACCGTTATAATGCGAAAACGCTCCATAGTAATATTATACGTTATATCCATTAGGATTTTTAAGTTGCCAGTTAAGCGCGTCGCGACACATGTCTTCAAGCGTTCTTTTTGCTTTAAAACCGATTAAGGCTTCAGCATAAGATGGATCAGCGTAACACATAGCAATATCGCCCGGACGTCTTGGGGTTATAACGTAAGGGATATCTTTGCCAAGCGCTTTAGAGAACGCTTTAATCATATCAAGAACGCTATAGCCTACGCCTGTACCAAGATTTACTATAAACAAACCAGGCTTTGTCATAAGCTTATCAACTGCAAGAACGTGACCTTCAGCAAGGTCTTCAACGTGGATATAATCTCTCACACCCGTGCCGTCAGGCGTTTCGTAATCGTCGCCAAAAACGTTAACGTGTGGAAGTTTACCTACGCATACTTTTGTAATATAAGGGGCAAGATTGTTTGGAATACCGTTAGGGTCCTCACCTATAAGCCCACTCGGATGCGCGCCGATAGGGTTGAAATATCTTAAAATTGCAATATTAAATTCGTTATCCGATTTATAAAGGTCTTTTAAGATATATTCAATAAATAACTTTGTAGAGCCGTAAGGGTTTGACGTTGAAAGTGGGAAATCTTCAGTAATAGGAACGGTATGTGGATTGCCGTAAACGGTTGCAGAAGAACTAAAAACAATACTCTTAACGCCATATTCACGCATTACTTCGATAAGAACTAAAATGCCGTAAATATTATTATCATAATATTCGATAGGTTTTGCGCAAGATTCACCTACAGCCTTATATCCAGCAAAGTTTATAACCGAATCAATTTTATGTTCAGAAAAAACTTTATTAAGGGCTTCCCTATCCCTAATATCAGCCTTATAAAAATCCACTTTTTTACCAGTAATTTGTTCTACCCTTTCAACGGCAAGATATTTACTGTTTGATAAATTATCAACGCAAACTACGTCGTAACCTTTTTCTAAAAGTTTAATCATTGTATGGCTACCGATATAGCCTGCGCCACCCGTTACTAAAATCTTCATACTATGCCTCCATATTGCAAACCTTCATAAATTCGTCGAAACCTTTCTCTCCGATTTCGTCCTTTTTGAAGACTGCTGTATTAAATAATATATTTTTACAAGTTACGTTTACTCTATCTTTAACTGCGTTTACAGCCTCTTCTTTTGAAGAAACTTTTACCGTCTTAACAAGATCGGCAATCATATCTTTATGAGCAAATAAGTAATTTTCGCTATCAGAAAGAGCCTTTTCGTCATAAGGTGTGTTACCACACAAAATATCGGCAATCATATCAAGCTGACGTTTTAGCCTTGCTGGTAAAATGAATAAGCCCATTGCTTCGATAAGCCCGATACCTTCCTTTTTTATGTTATGGTATTCAGGATGCGCGTGGAAAATTCCGTCAGGATATCTTTCGTCAGTACGGTTGTTACGTAAAATCATATCTATAACGTAGTTATCGCCGTCCATTCTGACAATAGGTGATAATGTATTGTGTGGCGTATCGCCCGTGAACGCCCTTACCCCACTTGGTTCGTAACTAAAAGTTTTCCAAGCCTCGATAACTTCACCTGCAAGTAAGGCAATTTGTTCTCTATTTTTAGAAGTAAGTCTTATAACACTATTGTACCAGTCAACGATACCACAAATAACTTCAGGATACTTTGTTGACTTATATAACGTCTTGTACTTTGCTTTTTGCATAGGCATAACGTGCCCACCACCTTGATAATGTTCGTGATTTAATATAGAACCACCAACTATAGGAAGTGCGGCGTTACTACCAGCCATATAATTTGGGAAAACGTCAACAAAATCCAAAAGATTTCTAACAGTTTTAGGCGTGATTTCCATAGGCGTATGCTGTTTATTTATAACGATACAATGTTCGTTATAATATGCGTAAGGCGAATATTGAACAAACCAGTCGCTACCGTCTAATGAAAGAGAAATCGTTCTAATATTTTCCCTTGCAGGATGGCTTGCGTGGCCTTCAAAGCCCTCGTTTTCTTTACATAATAAACAAGCAGGATATTTTGCCGTCTTTTTAGGAAGAGATAAGAGTTTTGCAATTTCCTTATTATCTTTTTCAGGCTTGGATAAGTTAATAGTAATTTCTAAAACGTTGTCGCCGTCAGAATATTCCCAACCGATATTTTTATCAATAGCCGTTTTTTGTATGTAGTTGTTTTTTATTGAAAGCTTGTAAAGATAATCGCACGCCTTTTGAATTCCGTCGGTTTCTTTAATCTTAAAAAAAGTTTCGTTAACCTTGCTTGGAAGTGGCGATAAAATACCGAAAATATACGTGCTATATAAATTTAAAAGCCCGTCCTTTGCAAGATTATTTTCGTCAGCGAAAGTTTCAACTTCTTTAACAAGTTCGTCAGGAACGGTATATGACTTAATATAATTTAAGTCGCCTGTTTCGTCACAAGGACAGTCAAGTCCAAACTCACGTAATAATAAGTTGCGCTTATAGATAACGTCAAGGTCTTCTAAATGCAAAAATTCCTTTGCGTAAACTAAAAGTTTTTCAACCAAAAGTTTTCCGTCTACCATAATTTCTCCTTAAAATCTATCTTTTTATGCAGTTTTTTCTGAAAAATTCATAAAAACGGCACTCTTTACCAGAATTATATAATTTCCTATTTTTATCAGCACGCATACCAAAGTCTTTTTCAAACCCGTCGGCTGACGTAATTAAAAACAACGACCAGTTGTCAAGCCCCCTATATATCTTTCCAAGTGTTTTATATAGAGAAGATACTTCGCTTTTACTTAAAAGCCTATCCCCGTACGGTGGATTTGTAACAATCGTACCGTTTGCATTTTTTGAAGTAAAGTCTTTAACGTCTTTAACTTCAAATGAAATTTTATCCGACAGCCCAGCTCTAAATGCGTGCCTTTGGGCAAGTTTTATCGCTTTAGGATCAATATCCGAGCCGTGAAAATTTATCTTCTTATCAAGTCTTTCTTTATCCTTTGCCTCTTCATAAGCAAGTTTATAAACAGAACTATCAAATTTAGACCAGTTAGTATAATCAAAATCTCTTAATATTCCGGGCGCAATACCAAGCGCCATTTTTGCACCTTCAATAACAATCGTGCCAGAACCACAGAAAGGATCTACAAATTCTTCATTATACCCAAAATCTGAAAGCATAAGCATTGCCGACGCCATATTCTCACGCATGGGCGCCATAGCAACGTAATCACGATAGCCACGCTTGTGCAGACCTTGACCACTTGTATTAAGCAAAATAGCAACCGTGTCCTTAAAAATAGAAAACTCTATCTTAAAAACCTCGCCACTTTCAGGCAAATCGGTAGTTTTATACGCTTTAGAAAGCCTTGTCATAACGGCTTTTTTGACAATTTTTTGACTTGCCGTTACGGCAAACAACTGACTTTTAACACATTTACCGTCAACTAAAACGCAAGCAGTTTTAGGCATAAATTCTTCAAACGGAATAGATAAAACTCCGTCAAAAAGTTCGTCAAAAGTGATTGCAGTAAACTCACCAAGTGTGATATATACCCTGTCTGCCGTTTTTAAGAACATGTTCGCTCTTGCAACGGCAAGCGCGTCTCCATCAAAAGTTATTGCCCCGTTTATCGCTGGGTTTACACCATAACCAAGTTTTTCTATTTCTCTTTTAGTGACCGTTTCTATCCCAGAAGCAGTCGTAACAGTAATTTTATAAATAATAAAACTCCTTTTTAGACGGCATATTAATCTAAAAATAATTATACAACAAAGACTTGATTTTTGCAAGGGTTAATCGCCATTAATATTTATCTTATTACAGTTAGAATTACTTTTATTTATTGTATTTATTGTTAAATTTTGTTAATAATCTTTTGATTGCATATTTGTTGACAAAATATTACTTTATTATGTATAATATTTAATTATATTATAGTTTACATGTAAATACGTTTACTGAACGTTTGGAGTTTGTAATGAACAAAAAGTCAAGCGAAGATTTTATAGACGTTTGCAAAAAAAAGAAGTTTTTTTACGTATACGATTTAATAATTTATCTATTAATTGCTATACTTTTAGCATCTCTTTTTTTTAGCGTATACGCTTGCAACAAAAATTCTGACGTTAAAGGGTTTATCGTTATGCGTGGCGAGAAAGAAGTTTTAACGTACACTTATGGCACCGGGCTAAACGTCAATAGAGGGTACGAATTAAACGTTACGACCGACGGCAACGTCATAACTGTTTTTTTTGGTGATGAATACAATAAACTAACCGTTGACGACGATAAAATGTCAGTAAAAGTAATTGATGCGTCTTGCAAAACGGGCGACTGTATTTCTTCTGGTGAGCTAACTAATAACGGGGTTATTATGTGTTTACCTAATTCAATTAAAATCCTTCCGTTAAATGACGACGGTGGCTTAATAGTGGGGGGATTAGATGAAAAGTTCAGTTAAATCTGTCGTACTAACGGCGCTTTTATCGGCTTTTGCCCTACTGTCGTTTATGCTAGAATCGCTCATTCCACCGATAATTATTCCTGGTGCAAGGCTTGGGCTTTCTAACTTATTCGTTTTGATTGCGCTTATTGTTTTAGGGATAAAAAATGCTTACGCCGTTTTTACTGTTAAAATTATTTTAGGTAGTATTTTCGCTGGGAATATTTCTATGATAATCTATTCCCTACCGTCCGGCGTTTTAAGTTTAACTTTTGAAGTTTTAATATTAAAACTTTTTGCAAAAAAAATTTCGCTTGTGGCGCTTTCAATAGGCGCTGCCGTTATAAACGCAACCGTTCAAAATATCGTTTACGTTTTAGTTACTAACACGTCGTCGCTTATCGTTTACTTGCCATATTTGACGCTAATATCTGTCTTTTCGGGGGCGCTTGTTGGTTTTATTTGTCAAATTGCTATAAATTTTTTACCGATAAATTCGGCTAAAAATATTACATAATTTTTCAAGGAGAAATTAGGACAAATGTCATTAAGAAAAGGTAAATTCTTTCCCTTTGGTATTCACGTTAAAGGGATGAAAAGTTTATCTAAAAATTCGCCTATCGAAGTTTTACCACTTCAAGATGAACTGGTTATACCACTTTCGCAACATATCGGCGCACCTGCAAAACCTGTTGTAAACGTTGGTGATTACGTAAAAAAAGGTCAACTTATTGCAGAGGCTGGTGGATTTATTAGTGCTAACGTTTATTCGGGGTGTTCGGGCACGGTTACGGCTATTGAAACACTTTTTAACGCAACCGGTGTACCAGTAACGCATATCCGTATAAAAAATGATATGCTTTGCGCCGAAGTTAAACTTCCAGATATGCCTGATTATGAACCGTCTTCTATTATCGAACGTATTCGCCTTGCAGGTATTGTTGGGCTTGGTGGAGCAGGCTTTCCTACTGCCGTTAAACTTTCACCAAAAGAAAAGGTAGACACACTTATTATAAACGGTGCTGAATGTGAACCGTATTTAACGTGCGATTATCGTCTTATGCTAGAACGTGCAGACGACGTAGTTAAAGGTATTAGATACTTCAAAAAAGCACTTGGTGTTGAAAACGTTATAATAGGTATTGAAGAAAACAAGCCCGACATTATTGAAATTTTTGATAAATTTGATGATATTCAAGTGGTTGTTCTTAAAAAGCAATATCCTATGGGGTCGGAAAAACATTTAATTTACTGCTGTACTGGTAGAAAGGTTGGCTTGGGCGAATTACCTGCGTCGGTTGGATGCGTTGTTCAAAACGTTAAAACTGCTTTTGCAACGTATGAAGCGATTGAATTAAACAAACCGTTATACGAAGGCGTTATCACTATATCTGGCAAAGGTATAAACAGTCCAAAAAACGTTATTGCACCATTTGGCACGTCGTATAAAGCGCTTGTAGATTTTTGTGGTGGAAATACTTTAGACACGGTTAAGTTTGTTGCAGGGGGCCCTATGATGGGTAAAGCAATAGTAAGCCTTGACGTTTACACCAAAAAAACCGACTCTGGCATTTTAGCGCTTACCGATAAAGAGGCTAATTCTAATGCGCCTACAAATTGCATAAATTGTGGCGTTTGCTCTAGAAATTGTCCTATGCGTTTAACCCCTACCCTTATGGAGTTTTATATTTTGGGTGAAGATTACTCGATGGCTGAAAAACTTGGCGTTATGAGCTGTATCGAGTGTGGTTCTTGCGCGTATAATTGTCCAGCAAAACGCGCTTTAACACAAAGCTTTTCGTTTGCTAAAAGCAAGATTAAACAATTACATTCAAAGGAGGGTAAATAATGTCGTTATTGTTTTCAAATGCGCCACATATTAAGAGTGGAAACAGCACGAAGAAGATTATGATTGACGTGTTGATTGCGCTCCTTCCTCCTACGGTTGCAGGTATAATATATTTTGGGCTTAAAGCGCTTGCCGTTATTGCCGTTGCGGTTATATGCGCAGTTCTCTCTGAATTTACATACGAACTTATAATGGGCAAAAAGATTAAGGAAATTGCTAATGCTTTTGATTATTCTTCTTGCGTAACTGGGCTTATATTAGCGCTTATAATGCCGGCAACTTGGCATTTATACGTGCCAGCACTTGCATCAATTTTTGCTATTGTCGTAGTAAAAATGCTATTCGGTGGAACGGGTAAAAACCTTGTTAACCCTGCCGTTACTGGTAGAATTTTTGCATTTATTTCATTTACCACGATTATGAACACTTTCGTTACCCCAAATTTTACACCGGTTGACGGACAAATTATTGCAGGCGCAACAAGTTTGCAAAGTTTTTTATCGACGGGCGCTCATAATATGTCGAACTGGGAACTTTTATTAGGTTTAGGAAACCCTGGGTGTATAGGTGAAACGTGTAAAATTGCTATTTTAATAGGTGCTACTTACCTTGTCGTTAAAGGTATCATTAACGTTTTTATGCCTATTTTGACGATTGTTTTATGTGGTCTTGTAACGGTATTATTAAACGACTTTAATTTTATGGTATTCTTACCTTCGATATTAAGTGGTGGTCTTATCTTTTGTGCATTTTTTATGGCAACAGACTTTGTTACCAACCCTACTACAGCGCTTGGTCAGTTCGTGTTTTTTGGTTTGCTTGGCATCTTAACAGCGCTATTGCGTCATTTTACTGGGTATGAAACAATTTCTTTTGCAATTATTATTATGAACCTTTTAGTTCCACTCATAGATAAAGTTACAATAGGCAAGCCTTTTGGCTACAAAAAACCTAAAAAGGGGGATTTGTAGTATGAAAAAAGCCTTCAAAGATATTGCAATTATGCTTGCTATCATACTTATATGTGGTGGGCTTTTAGCCCTTTTATCCGACCTATTATACGTTGACGATAACGAAAGAATTCAAAGGGCTATCGATAAAATTTATATTGAAGAAGAAGTTTCTTTACAACTTGACCTTAAAGATAAGGTTGCTAACTATTTAGATAACAGCGACGTGGGTATGGTTAAATCGGCTTACCTTTTAGATAACGGTGACTACCTTGTACTTGCAACCGGTAAAAAAGGATATTCAAACGGAACGGTAACTATTAAGTCGGAGGCCA
>JAZNVV010000014.1:0-6823 GCA_045593005.1 Christensenellaceae bacterium
ATTATGGTATAGTTTTAATATGGAACGTATTTATCAAAATTGACCAAATAATTTTGTTCTGTTATATAAATACCTATTTAATATTTGTTTAAATAAAAAACGTCCCCTCCATTAAAGAGGGGACGTTAATTTTATAAGTTGTAATATTTATCAAATTCAGCAGGATGTGGAATTTTAGAAAGTTCACTACATTCATTACGTTTTGTTTTGATAAAGTTCTTCAAAAGTTCTTCAGGGAATACTCCACCAACGGTTAAGTAGTCGTGATCTTGTTCAAGGGCATCAAGCGCTTGGTCTAAAGAGGTAGGTAAGTGGTGGAGTTTAGCCTTTTCTTCATCACTTAAGTGATATAAGTTCATATCGTATGGACCCCAACCGTTTGCGTGTGGATCAATTTTATTCTTAATACCGTCAAGTCCAGCCATTAATATTGCTGCATAGCAGAAGTATGGGTTACACGTAGCATCTGGGTTACGAAGTTCAAAACGACGTTTTTCAGGTGCTTTTGCGTATGCAGGGATACGAATAACTGCACTACGGTTAGACGTTGCATAACCAACTGTTACAGGTGCTTCAAATCCTGGAACAAGTCTTTTAAATGAGTTTGTACTTGGGTTTGTGATAGCGCAAAGTGATGCAATATGTTTTAATAAACCACCCATAAAATAATGAGCGTCTTTACTTAATCTTGCATAGCCGTTATCGTCTGAAAAAACAGGCTTTCCATCTTTAAGTAAAAGCATATGTACGTGCATGCCACTACCTGCTTCACCATAGATAGGTTTTGGCATAAACGTTGCGCTTTTACCATATTTTAGCGCTGTATTGTGAATAATATATTTAATCATCATAGTAGCGTCAGCCATCTTTGACATTTGACCTAACTGTGGTTCAATTTCAAATTGACCAGATGCGGCAACTTCAGGGTGATGATAATTGATTTCAATACCAGCGTCTTTCATATGTAAACACATTTCACTACGGCATTCATATGAAGTATCAAAAGGTTTAGCCGTATGATATGCTTTTTGTTTAGGAACTATTACACCTTTACCTTCAGTTGCGCTGTTCCAGTAAGATTGACGGGCATCAAGTGCTACGCCTATGCTGTTTGGCTGAACTTCCCAACCGATTTGGTCAAAAAGATAAAATTCAAATTCAGGCAAAATAAGCATTGTATCTGCAATGCCTAAATCCTTCATATATTTTTCAGCGGCAAGAACAATATTTCTTGGATATTGTGCAAGTGGACGGTTTTCAGGGTTAGCAATAATCATTGCATTACCCGTCATTGAAAGAGTTGCTATTTCACAAAACGGGTCAATAATGGCTGTATCAGGGTCAGGTATAAATACCATATCACTTTTTTCAACAACAGCATAACCGTAATTTGACGCGTCAAATCCGATACCACTTTTCATTGTATCTTCAGAAAAGTTTTCAGCAGGAATTGTAACGTGTCTAAATTGACCGTTAATATCAACCATTTTAAAATCAATCATTTTAATGTCATTTTCTTTTATCATAGATAAAACGTCTTTAATTGTCTTTGGCATAAATTGCTCCTTAATTAAAATATCTTTAAAATTATAACAATATTTTTTATAATAGTCAAATTATAGAAATAAATATCTAAAAATTATTAAAATAAAATTTACAGTTAAGTTTTTTAAAAATAATAAAATGGTCATATTTGACGGGTAACGTATGCCCGAAATATGACCAAAATACATTAAAATTCAACTTTATAAGATTTGAGCGTGTCTCCAACATAATTTAGTTGAACTTTGAAAAATCGACGTTCCTTGTTTAATAAGTCCAAAAAAATTTTATCACCCTCCCATAAATTCAACTGGTATATTTTATTTTTATCCACCCAACAAAGTTCACCCTCGTTACAGTTATAATTAATATTACCTGTAAAATTTTTAGCAGTAAATAGGTGCATAATTTCCGTACCGTAAATATTTGAGTTAAAAGTAATTATTCCACGATATTCTGGGCTTATGATAGTTAAACCTGTTTCTTCTTTTACTTCACGAATAACGCATTCAATCGTTGTTTCTTCACTATCAATTTTGCCACCTATTCCTATCCATTTATCTTTGTTTATATCGTTTAATTTTTTAGTTCTATGTAGCATTAAATATTTTTCGTCTTTTTCAATATAACATAAAGTAGTATTCATAACGTAAATCCTTCTTACCATTTAATAATCGGTTATAAAAACGTCTACAATATAAATTAAAAATAAAAGCTGTACAAATTTGTACAACCTTTTTTGGAGCGAACTTGAGCGGACTCGTAAGGAACGAAGTGACGGAGTAGCGATTGCTACCGTAGGTCAATCGAGTCACCGTCCGACCTAAGTTACGAAAGTAACGGTCGGCAGATAAATGTAAATAAAAACAGCCGTAAAATAAACTACGACTGTTATGTGGAGCTACTAGGCGGACTCGAACCGCCGACCTGCTGATTACGAATCAGCTGCTCTACCGACTGAGCCATAGTAGCATTTGCCAAAAGGCAAATTATTTATTTAATTCAAACCCCTCATAAATAACGTTATCTACAAAGGATTTGATTTTATCATAATTGATTTGTGTTGTAAGCGTCCAAGCGAGCGTAGCATATTTCTTTGTTAAAGATTTTTTTATAGGGTAATCTCTATAATCAATGCTAACAAAATCGGGTTTTGCTAAAAAATTAAGTGGCATTTTTGAAACGACAAACTTTTCTAATTTAGTAGCGCCACTAGCATCTGATGTTGATAATATACCACGAATGACCGTTTTGTCAAGTTTTTTTAACCTAATAATATATCTTGGGTCAAAAGATTGTATTGCAAAATCAACATTATAGTTTGATAAACGTTCTAAAATCTTTTCAACAATACCGTCATACGGTTGTTTTTTAATTTCTATTAAAAGTGGAGAACGTCCTTGTGCGATAGATAAAACTTCATCAAAAGTAGGAATTGTTTCCTCTGTGTTTGAAAGTTTTAACTTTTTGAGTTCATCAAGTGTATAATCCCAAACGTAACCATCAATACCCGTCATTCTTTTAAGAGTGGTATCGTGAAAAGATACAAGATGTCTATCTTTTGTTAAATAAAGGTCGATTTCAATAGGGATGTTATTTTTAGCAGCAAGTTCATACGCCGTCAATGAATTTTCAACAACAGAGTTGCCCCATAAACCTCTATGTGCAATAGGTTTAGTTTTTAACCAATGGTCGTTAGGAATTCTCATATTCAACCCCACAAGTGTTTATATTCTACAACATTTTAAAAATAAAATCAAGCGATAATATCTACTTTTATTTAATTTTTAATAAAATATCAATATAATTAATTGTACATACTTGCAAAAAAATAAATTATAGATTAAAATATAATAGATTATAAAAGAGTAAAGGAATTTTATGGCAAAAAAAGCAGATTCAAATATAAGAAATTTTTGTATTATTGCGCATATTGACCACGGAAAGTCAACCCTTGCAGATAGACTTATCGAAATGACTGGTCAGGTAAGCAAACGTGATATGGAAGACCAGTTGCTTGACAATATGGATTTAGAGCGTGAACGTGGCATTACCATTAAGTTGACTCCTGTAAGAATGTTTTATACGGCAAAAGATGGCAAAGAATACGTCCTTAACTTGATTGATACGCCTGGTCACGTTGACTTTACTTATGAAGTTTCCCGTTCGTTAGCCGCGTGTGAAGGCGCTATTTTAGTTGTTGACGCATCACAAGGGGTGGAGGCGCAAACGCTTGCAAACGTATATCTTGCTATTGAAAACGATCTTACAGTATTACCGGTTATAAATAAAATTGATTTACCGTCGGCACGTCCTGACGAAGTAAAGAGTGAAATTGAAGAAGTAATAGGTTTAGACACCGAAGGCGCACCGTTAATTTCAGCAAAAACAGGTCTTAATATTCAAGACGTGTTGGAAGCCATTATTAACAACGTTCCTGCACCTGAAGGGGATAGTGACGAACCACTTAAAGCGCTTATTTTCGATAGTTATTATGACAACTTTAAAGGCGTTATATGTTTTGTTAGAATAATGCAAGGTAGCGTTAAAGTTGGTACGAAGATTAAAACTTTTATGTCGGACAAGACTTTCGACGTTACAGAAGTTGGTGTTTTTAGCCCAAAGCTTTTCCCTAAAGACGAATTGCGCGCTGGGGAAGTCGGATATATTTCAGCAAGTATAAAAGATATTCAAGACACACACGTTGGTGATACGATTACCGACGTCAATAACCCTGCCAAAGAGCCTTTACCTGGCTATAAAGAGGCGTTGCCAGTAGTTTTTAGTGGAATTTATCCGTTAGACGGATCAAAATTTAACGATCTTAAAGACGCCCTTATGAAACTAAAATTAAATGACGCTGCGTTAGAATATGAAGCAGATAATTCACAAGCGTTGGGTTTTGGTTTTAGATGTGGCTTTTTAGGCTTACTTCATATGGAAATAATTCAAGAAAGAATTGAAAGAGAATTCAACCTTGATATTGTTACGACAGCACCGTCGGTTTCATATAAAGTCTTTAAGACGGACGGCACAATGATTACCGTAAACAACCCAACTCATTTGCCACCTGTAAGCGAAATAGAGCATATGGAAGAACCTGTTATAGAGGCCAGAATATATACTCCACCTGAATTTGTCGGTCCTATTATGGAATTGTGTCAAAATAAGCGTGGTATATATGAAAATATGACCTATCTAGACAAAACTAGGGTTGAACTTAAATATACTTTACCACTTAACGAAATAGTATACGACTTTTTTGACACCTTAAAGTCTAGGACAAGGGGTTATGCCTCGTTCGACTATGAAATAAGTGGTTATCAGGAAAGCAAACTTGTAAAACTTGATATTATGCTTAACGGCGAAATTTGTGACGCATTAAGTTCTATCGTTCATACCGACAAAGCTTACGAGCGTGGTAGAGCGATGGCTGAAAGACTTAAAGAAGTTATTCCAAGACAAATGTTTGAGATACCCGTTCAAGCGTGTGTCGGTGGTAAAATTATCGCTAGAGAAACTGTTAAAGCGTATAGAAAAGACGTTCTTGCAAAGTGTTATGGTGGTGACGTAACACGTAAAAAGAAACTACTTGAAAAGCAGAAAGAAGGCAAAAAGAAGATGAGGCAATTCGGTTCGGTTGAAATCCCGGGCGAAGCCTTTATAAGTATTCTAAAAACAGATACAGATAATTAAATGGTCAACTTTGACAATACCGTTATGGCTTAAATTTGACCAAAAGAGGTAATAATGGCAGGGATTTACGTACACGTACCTTTTTGTAAGCAAAAGTGTACTTATTGTGATTTTGCATCATATCCTAAAGAAATTAATAAAATAGACGCTTATTTTGCGTGTCTTTATAGGGAGATAAAAGGTAGAGCACTTTTGTGTGAAGATATAGTTTTTGACACAATCTACTTTGGGGGTGGGACACCTTCTATTGCACCTGCAAAATATATTCGTGGTGCATTAAATCAGATAAGAAAATGTTTCAAACTAACTGCTAATCCTGAAATTACTATTGAAATCAATCCAGGCACTATTGATGAAGAAAAAGTTGCTGAATACAAATCTGCTGGAATAAATAGATTTAGTATAGGGTTACAAACGGGTTTTAACGAACAGTTGAAAAGACTTAATAGAATTCATACAGCGCTTGATTTTTTGAATTGTACTAAATTATTACAAGGTGAAAATATTTCTGCTGACGTATTGATAGGTTTGCATGAACAAACGTATGACCACGTAAAAAGGACTATCGACCTTGCTATTGCAGGTGGGGCAAAGCATATTTCAATGTATGCCTTAACGCCGGAAGAGGGTACTCCGATTTACACCGACTATTTAAACGGTGAACTTTTATCTTCAGATAAAGTTGCTGATATTTATGAACAAGCAGTCGTTTACTTAAAGAGTTTAGGCTTTGAAAGATATGAAGTTTCTAATTTTGCAATCCCTGGATACCAGTCCAAACATAATTTAAATTACTGGCAAAGGGGTGATTATATCGGGGTTGGGGTTTCGGCGTCTTCGCTGATAAATGAAAGACGGTTTACGAATACGTTTAATATTAACGAATATATGAATTGTATTATCGCAAATAAAAGCCCAGAAATATCAAGTGAAAATTTAACTATAGAAGATCAAATGTTCGAAACGGTAATGCTTGGGTTGAGAATGGAAAATGGCTTTTCTATAGAAGAATTCAACAAAAAATTTCAAATTGATTTTAATGAATATTATAAATTTTCACTACAAAAGAACGAAGAATATTTGCAACAAAAAGAGGGCAGACTTTCGGTTAAGGCTGAATATATGTACGTAGAAAACGGAATTATAGTAGATTTTATGAAAGATTAATATATGCCGTGATAATCGACAAAAGGTTGATTATTACGGCATATTTTTGTTTTATTAACGTTTTTTTATTTGATAATATTACCGTATGACAGTTTATATTGAATATTTATTTATAAACAATTTATTAATAAATTTTATATTGTTAAAAACAAGCGCTAATATTGCACGTAGTAAGACTACGTTTTTAAGTTTAAGTATATCTTCATTAATAGGTGCAATTTTCTCTATCATTTTACCTTTTACAAATAACTTTTTACTGCCTTTTATTAAGATTTTAATAGGGCTTTTGCTTTCTCTTATTTCTATAAAATATTCAAATTTTAAAAATTACATATGTAATTTTATTAGCTTTATGGTTTTTACATTTTTTTTAGGAGGAGCGTTAATTGCTATAGAAGAAATTTTTAATATAAACCAT
>JAZNVV010000015.1:0-9828 GCA_045593005.1 Christensenellaceae bacterium
ACTAATTAAAATAACTTGCTCAATTTTATTTTGTGGAATAAATTGCCGTTTGGCACGGTTTCGCAATACCGTTGCCCGTCTTTTTAGGCTAAAAATACTAAAATTGACACTTGATTATTCCTTTTAATTGTGATAAAATAAGCGTATGGTTATTAAATTCGACGGAGAATATTTTTCAGTTAAAGATACGTTAGAATGTGGTCAAACTTTTAGGTTTATTCCATTATCCGACGGCAAATATAAAGTTTTTACAAAAGACAAGTGCGCGATTTGCTATAACGAGGGCGATTACGCTTTTATTGAGTGTAACGACAGCGACGACGACTATTTTTTTAATTACTTCGACTTAAATAGAGATTACTCGCAAATTTCGGCAAGCGCTTTAAGTGAAAATTTGCCTATTTTAACGCAGGCTGTCAATCTTGGCAAGGGGATACGCATCTTAAATCAAGATAAAGAAGAAATGTTATTTTCCTTTATAATTTCGCAAAATAATAATATCCCACGCATTAAAAAGATAATTAACGCCCTTTGCGATAGCCTTGGTGAAACTAAAACTTATGGCGAAAAAAGTTACAAAGCCTTTCCGACGGCAAAATCGTTATCGGATAGGGACTTAAACTTTTATTCGGCGTTGGGGCTTGGATATAGGGCAAGTTATATTTTAGATACTGCAAAACTTTTATCGGACGGTTTAGCGTTATCTGAATTTGAAAGCTTATCTACGGCAGAACTTAAAAAACGCTTGCTTTCTATACGTGGTATAGGACCAAAGGTTGCCGACTGCATTGCGCTTTTTGGTTTTCACAGAACGGACAGTTTTCCGGTTGACACGTGGATAGAAAAACTTTACAGAGAAGATTTTAATGGAAAAATAACCGACCGTAATAAAATTACAAAATTTTTTACCGATAAATTTAAGGAAAATTCGGGCTACGTGCAACAATATTTGTTTCACTATAAAAGAAATTTACAATCACAGCAAAAATAAATTAAAAACTTTAAAAAAGTTTTGCAAAAGTGGTAACTTTATGTTACAATTAAAAAGATATTAACGTAAATGCTTTATTGCATTTGCTATAAACTTAAAAAAATATTTATGGAGGGCATATTTTTATGCAATATTCAACAGAAGTAAAAGAAATGTGCACGGTAAAAAAAGGTCCTAACCACGGTCCTGCTCCTATTCCAGAAGAAGCAAAGTGGGTACAGGCTAAACAAATTTCCGACATTTCAGGTCTTACGCACGGCGTAGGCTGGTGTGCACCACAACAGGGCGCTTGCAAACTCACGCTCAACGTTAAAGAAGGTATTATTGAAGAAGCACTTGTTGAAACTATCGGTTGCTCTGGTATGACGCACTCTGCTGCTATGGCTGCTGAAATTTTAACAGGTAAAACAATTTTAGAAGCATTAAATACCGACCTTGTTTGCGACGCTATCAATACGGCTATGAGAGAACTTTTCTTACAAATCGTTTACGGCCGTACGCAGTCAGCTTTCTCTGAAGACGGTTTACAAATCGGCGCTGGTCTTGAAGATTTAGGCAAAGGTTTACGTTCACAAGTTGGCACAATGTATTCAACAAGAGTTAAAGGTCCAAGATATCTTGAAATGGCTGAAGGCTACGTTACAAAACTTGCTCTTGACGCTGACGACCAAATTATCGGTTACTCATTCGTTTCTCTTGGCAAGATGACTGACTTCATCAAAAAGGGTATGACACCTAACGAAGCTTATGAAAAGGCTTCTGGCAAGTATGGCAGATTCGACAACGCTGCTAAATACATTGACCCAAGAAAGGAATAATAAGGAGGACGTTAATTATGGCATTATTTGAAAGTTATGAAAGAAGAATAGACAAAATCAACGCTACTCTTTCCGAATACGGCATTAAAGATTTAGAAGAATGTAAAAAGATTTGTTTAGATAAAGGTATCGACGTTGAATCTATCGTTAAAGGTATTCAGCCTATCGCGTTTGAAAACGCTGTTTGGGCTTACACAGTTGGTACGGCTATCGCTATTAAGACAGGTTGCGTAAAGGCTAAAGACGCTGCTAAAATGATCGGTGTCGGCTTACAGTCTTTCTGCGTTCCTGGTTCTGTTGCTGAACAAAGAAAGGTTGGTTTAGGACACGGTAACCTTGCTTCAATGCTTTTATCAGAAGAAACAAAATGTTTCTGTTTCTTGGCTGGCCACGAATCTTTCGCTGCTGCTGAAGGCGCTATCGGTATTGCATTAAAGGCTAACAAGGTTAGAAAAGAACCTTTAAGAGTTGTTCTTAACGGTTTAGGTAAAGACGCTGCGTTCATTATTTCAAGAATTAACGGCTTTACTTACGTTCAAACTGATTACGATTACTATACAGGCAAACTCACCGTTGTTAAGGAAACACCTTATTCTGACGGCGAAAGAGCAAAGATTAAGTGCTACGGTGCTAACGACGTTTCAGAAGGCGTTGCTATTATGCAACACGAAAACGTTGGCGTTTCTATCACGGGTAACTCTACTAACCCAACACGTTTCCAACATCCAGTTGCTGGTACGTACAAAAAATGGGCTATCGATAACGAGGTAGAATATTTCTCTGTTGCATCTGGTGGTGGTACAGGTAGAACTCTTCACCCAGACAATATGGCTGCTGGTCCTGCATCTTACGGCTTTACTGATACTCTTGGTCGTATGCACTCTGACGCACAATTTGCTGGTTCAAGTTCAGTTCCTGCTCACGTTGAAATGATGGGCTTAATCGGTGCTGGTAACAACCCTATGGTTGGTATGAGCGTTGCTTGTGCAGTTTCTGTTGAAGAAGCAATGAATAAATAAGTGATTATAAACTTCGTGTGAGGTCGTTTACTGACTGCGTTGTGGACTTCGATGACCAGACGGTCTATCTCATCCCACGCCTTGTCGAGCCTACTCACACTTGTTTCTAACCCCTTATTAAATTTTTTTGCGAGCCTTGTCTTGCTTGCAATAAAACCCAATTAAATAAAAAGATAAAAGGAAGTGTTTGCACTTCCTTTTTTTATGTTAAAAATTTTATTTTACTTTGTTAGTTATTTCAAAGACATGATTTTTATAAAAATGGTTTTGGTAGCATTTTAGATGCAACGGTAGTGTGAAAGTCGACCATTATTCAAAAAAAAGGGTAAAACAGTTGTTCTTAAATATTTAAAATAACTTATAATTATATAAAATCAAACCATAAATACTTGAAAAACCTTTTTTTATGTGTTACAATTATTCAACAGTAAAAAATAGATAAAGGCAGAAAAATGGAAAAGAAAAACGTTTACGACGTATTGAAAGAACGTGGTTTTATTAAGCAAACAATTTATGATGAAGATTTATACAAAACACTTGGCGAAAAGTCTGTTAAATTTTACGTAGGCTTTGACCCAACTGCTGACAGTTTACATATCGGTCATTATATTCCTATTATGGCAATGGCGTGGATGCAACGCTACGGTCATACACCTATCGCGCTTTTTGGTGGTGGTACGGGTATGATAGGCGACCCTTCTGGTAGAAGTGATATGCGTCAAATGATGACGAAGGAAACTATTGCGCATAATATCGACTGCTTTAAAAAGCAAATGTCGCGCTTTATTTCTTTTGAAGGTGAAAACGCTGCAATCGGTTGCAATAACGCAGACTGGTTGTTAAACCTTAACTACGTAGATTTTTTACGTGATATCGGTGCGCATTTTTCAGTAAATAAAATGCTTACGGCAGAGTGCTTTAAGCAAAGAATGGAAAAGGGCTTAACCTTTTTAGAATTCAACTATATGCTTATGCAAGGTTATGACTTTTTATATTTAAACCAAAAGTATGACTGCATATTACAGGTTGGTGGGGACGATCAATGGTCAAATATGCTTGCCGGCGTTGACCTTATTCGTCGTAAAGAACAGACTTCAGCGTTTTGTTTAACTTGCACGCTTTTATTGAATAGCGAAGGCAAGAAGATGGGCAAAACTCAAAAAGGCGCTTTATGGCTTGACGAAAACAAGTGTTCCGTTTACGATTTCTATCAGTATTTCAGAAACGTTGAAGACGTTAAAGTTGCCGAATGTATGCGTCTTTTAACCTTTATGGATATGGCAGAAATTGAAGAACTTACCCGTTACAACGACGAAAGAATGAACGTTGCAAAAGAACGTCTTGCGTTTGAAGTAACTAAACTTGTTCATGGTGAAGAAAAGGCTTTAGAGGCGCAAAAGCAAGTAAAAGCAGCGTTTGGTGGCAACGTAGAAGATATGCAAGCTGTTGAAGTTGCAGTAGGTTCGTCAGTTGCAGATATATTAGTGGCAGTAGGCTTTGCAAAATCAAAGAGCGACGCCCGTCGTTTAATTGAAAGTGGCGCTGTTTCAGTAAATGAAACAAAGATTGCAGGCGCATTTGCAGGTGTGCCAGAAGAAGTTGGTAACGAATTTGTACTTCATAAAGGCAAAAAGAACCATATAAAAATCATATTAAAATAAGGCGCTATCAAATAGCCCTATACAACATAATCTATAAAACAAGCCGTTTATCGGCATAAACATAAACGGCGGAAAATTCCGTCGTTTTTTGTTAAAACCACGAGGTCGTATGAAGGAAAACTTTCTAACGGTTGTCGGTGAGTTTTCCGAACTTACCGTTATCGAAAAATCAAAATTTATATGTTATCTTAAACACGTCGAGAGCGAGGACGAGGCAAAAGACTTTATTTCGGAAATAAAGAAAAAGCATTTTGACGCAACGCATAATTGTTCGGCTTTTATAGCCGACAGCGAAGGCAATATGGCGAGATTTTCCGACGATGGCGAACCACAGGGAACGGCAGGTATGCCTATGCTTGAGGCATTAAAAAACAAAGGGGTATTCCAAACGGTAGCCGTCGTTACAAGATATTTTGGTGGTATTAAACTTGGCGCAGGTGGTTTAGTTAGGGCGTATAGTGGATGCGTGTCGTCTGCGCTAAACAACGCTGACGTGAGGGAAAAATGCCTTTGCAAAACAGTCAAAATTTCTTGCGATTATGATAAGTATAGGCTCATTTTGAAGTTGTTTGAAACGGGTTTTTACGGTGAAATAGTAGAGCAAAATTTTGACGACGGCGTTTGTGTTAAAGCGCACGTAAAAAGCTTAAAATACGACAAATTTATTAAGGAAATAACTGAAACTTTTTTAGGTAAACAGCGTGTAGAAGTCCTTTTGGACGATTATCAATTATTAAAGGGGTAAAATGGCAAAAATAACCGAAATTTCCGTTCAAAATCGTGATAAAAACAGGGCAAATATCTATCTTGACGGCACGTTTTACTGTGGCATTAGGCTTGAAACTGTTTATAATTTTCACCTAAAAGTCGGTATGGACGTTTCACCGGAAGAGATTGAAGAAATTCAGTTTGACAGCGAAAAATCGCAAGCTTTTGATAAGGCGCTTGGATACGTTTCAAAATCAATGAAGACAAAGCGTCAGGTTAAAGATTATTTAACTTCAAAGGGATATTTGCCGACAATCGTCGATTATTGCACGTCAAAACTTATCGAATATAAATTTGTTGACGACGACGAATATTGCAAATTATACGTTCGCTCCTACAAGAAAAACAAGGGCGCAAAACTTTTGGAGCAGGAATTGCGCAGTAAAGGCATTGACTTTAATTTAATTGACAAGGCGCTTGACGGCGAATATACTGGTGGAACTGAAAACGCCCAACGTATTGCCGAAAAATACTTAAAAAACAAAGAAATTAATAAGGAAAATCTTCAAAAAGCGTACAGATATTTACTATCGAAAGGTTTTTCGTATGAAGAAATAAATTTGGCGCTTAAAGGTTTTAAGGAGGAAGAATGGAACGAATATTAACTTCTGACGCTATGCGTAGAGCAGACAAATACACAATAGAAAAGTTAGGAATTCCTAAAGACGTTTTAATTGAAAGAGCAGGCGTTGCCGTTGCAGAAGAAATATTAAAGAGATTTAAGGGTGGTAGAGTTTTAGTTGCTATCGGCAAGGGCAACAATGGTGAAGATGGCAAAATTATTGCAAATATGCTTGCTAAAAAACACGGTTTTGCCGTTAGTTGCTACGACGTTTATAATGACGATATTTCCTTTTTGGATAAAGACGTTGATATAATTATCGACTGTATTTTCGGCACGGGACTTAATAGAAATATCGAAGGTAAACTTGCTGAAATAATAAATAAAATAAACAAAAAGGGCTGTTACGTTATTGCATGCGATATAGCTAGTGGACTTAACTCTGACACAGGTTTGCCTATGAACGTATGCGTCAAAGCCAACCTTACCATAGCAATTCAGGAATACAAGACGGGGCATTTTTTGAACGACGGCAAGTATTATTCGGGTGAAGTCGTTGCCTGCGACATAGGTATAAGTATTTGGGACGAAAAGTTTGCTTACCGTTTAAGAAGAAAGGACGTTGCAAAATACTTCCCACATAGGTTTGACAATACTAATAAAGGAGATTACGGCAAGGCAGGCGTTATCGGTGGTAGCAAGGCGTTTTTCGGCGCGCCACTTTTATCGCAGTCAGCGCTTTCAGCACTATTAGCAGGCGCAGGATACGGTTACTTGTTCGTGCCGGAAAGTTTATATCCTATCTACGCTGGGCTTAACCCAGAGTGTATTTTAGGCACGCTTTTGGACGACGGCAATACCTTTATTGACGATAAATCGGTTTTAGGTAAAATAAAGGGACTTGATTGCGTAGTGTTCGGCATGGGCGCGTCTATGAGCGAAAGCGTTTATGAACTTCTTAAAACCATTATCACGGGGTACGACGGTAAACTTATTATCGACGCCGACGGTCTTAACGTTTTAGCAAAGTTCGGTCTTGACGTGTTAAAGGATAAAAAGTGTCAAATTTTACTTACACCACACGTTAAGGAATTTTCTCGCTTACATAACGTTTCAACGGAAGAAGTCATAACAAATTCAATCGAACTTGCAAAGGCTTTTGCACAAAAATACGGGGTAACGGTAGCGTTAAAAAGCTCCACGACGGTCATTACGGACGGCGATAGGGTGTGCATAAACATTACGGGTAACGCCTCGCTAGCAAAGGCTGGTAGTGGCGACGTATTAGCAGGGCTAATTTCGGGCGTAGCTACAAAGTTAGACTTATTCGACGCTACGTGCGTGGGCGCGTATATATTCGGTATTGCAGGTGAAATTGCCAGCGCCGAACATAGCGAATATTCAGTAGTGGCGTCTATCTTACCACAATATATCGGCAGGGCTATAAAGAGTTTGTAACTAAATAGAAGTAATGTAAATAAGATGGATAGCGTTCTTTTTAGGACGCTATTTTTTATTGTTTATTTTGTTGCAAAAACTTATTGCGTGTGATAAAATAAATTTGCGACCAAAAACTTAATTCACCTAAAAGTATACTTTTTGGTAGAAGTGTACTATACAAATATTAGGGCTTATGCTATCAGTCAATACGGATATACTCCCGAATTAGGATACTATGCAAGTAATGTTCCAGATACATTAGAATATGTGGCAAGAACAAACTATGGTATTACGATTGATGTTACACATACATCTACAATTTCTACTGCGATTAGTTCATTGGATAGCGGAAAAGCAGTATATCTATCAATTAACAATTCAAGCACATACGGAAATCACGCTGTTGCTTTAATTGGCTATCAAGAGTATTCATACACTACGGGTTGGTGGATTTTCTCGCAAACGCACTATGTTTACTTCTATCAGGTTGCTGATGGTTGGAACGATACGGCTATGTATTTTGATCCAAATACAGATGCAGCTCCGTCAATCTCTTTCTGTGTGTTAAATTAAAAGAAAGGGTTTAGGTCTTAAAGAAAATGAAAAAAATTGTTATCTTGGCATTTTTATTGGGATTGTGTGTTCTATCATTGGGCTTAACTGCCTGTGGTGATAGTTCGTACAATCCGAATGGTAGCAATCAAACTAAAGTGGTAGGTATCAAGTTAACGGTATATGATGAGGATAACAAAGTAATCGACACGATTTCTTCTGTGACTGCCAACGAAGACACAAAACTTTCGTTTAATGCAAACAAAAGATATATTGTTGAGGTAGGGCTTGTTCAAAGTGGAGGAAGTGCTAAAGCCAATATCCTTTCTAATGCTATTGTTTGGAATTACAATAACGAAGTGATAGTCGTAGAAAAATGTAATGATAACGAAACGGATACCTCTTATTTTGTCGAGTGTAAAAAAATAAACGAAACAGCTAACCTCGATGTGCAAGTTGATGACTTTTCTTTAGGATTGAATGTATGTTTTGAAGAACAAAACACTTGTGGGCATACTGACCAAATTGCAACAGTAGAATCATTTGTTGCAAATGCCGGCTATTGTTCAGATGATGATTTAGTGAGCGAATCCTTAAATTTTGATAAATTCAGCATCAGACGGCAAGAGCATTTAATAATTTACAAATTCGATTCTCCGACGGAATTTGAAAATTTCAAATTACAGTATCAAGACAGATTGTCTTTTAAAGAACTTACAAACGCAGTAAATATCGTTGATGACTCTTACTTTGCTGACAAGTCATTACTGCTTGTCTATAAGTTTACGACAGATACCTCGTTACGCTATGATGTGTATGGGGTGTATGTTGACAATGGAACTCTTTGTGTTCACATTGAGCAAAACATTGCATCTGATGATAAAAATAAAACAAAGGACGGTTGGTTTATAGCACTCTCTCTTGATAAAGATAGTCTTGATGATATAACATATTTTGATGCAGTATTGGAAGAATAACTTTAATATAAAAGCCGGTGTGTCGAAAGGCTCACCGGCTATCTCTTTATATTGACAAAAGCCGCCCTACATACAAGGCGGCTTTTACTGTTCTGCCTCTAAATCTTCCGAACGGAAAATATCGTCATCTAAAAATTCTGTAAGAGGCATATTGAAACCTCTTGCAAGCATAATTACGGTACTCAAAGTTACCGTTTTGTTTCGTCCATTCATTATACATTGCATACTTCCGTGTTGTATTCCCGATTCCTGCTCCAAGCGGTATTGGGACATATCTTTTTCACGCAACAATTTGGAAATAAGCTTTGCAACTGCGTCATTTACTGTCAAGTTGATACCCCCGATAAGAAGATTTAACTCCGTAGATTTACCTACATATATATTTTATCAAGAAACTGAAAAATTATAAGAAGGTGTACCTACATACCCTTGACTTTTTTCAGAAAACGTAGTATAATATGTAGGTGTACCTACATAAAGGAGAATTGAGATATGATTGTGACTTTTTGCGGACACACTCAATTCTCTAAATCAGAGGAATATGAGCAACAAATACTCGCCTTTTTGGAAGAAAAGGTAGGAGATCAGCCCGCCGATATGTATTTAGGCGGTTACGGCAGCTTTGATAGTTTTGCATACGACTGTTGTAAGAAATATAAGGAAACACACCCTAACGTATCTCTTGTGTTTGTTACTCCGTACCTGACGATTGATTATCAGAAAAATCATTTACGACAGACTGGTACGTTACAACAAATAAAACGGACTGTCAAAATAAAGAAAACGGCACGAAAGTTAACGTAACCAACCTTACAAAAACGACATTTATCTTCAATCAACGTATAGTAGTCACTACTGGTACAAGAAATAAATAAGAGATTCTTCGCTGTCGCTCAGAATGACAAAAAGCACCCGTTTGGGTGTTTTTTTAATGTCTATAATACTTATCAATGTCATTCTGAAGGAGCATTTGCGACTGAAGAATCTAAAACGTTTTAGAATATAATAAAAAAGAGATTCTTCGCTGTCGCTCAGAATGA
>JAZNVV010000016.1:0-5773 GCA_045593005.1 Christensenellaceae bacterium
GGATTTCCTGCACCTGTTGTTACTACTTTAACGCCTTCTTCAACCATTTCTTTTAATATTTTAAATAAAACGGAAGGATCGGGCGTGGTAAGTCCCGTATCAATACATTTATCACCAAACTTACAGCCTAGCGTTCCTATAATTCCCGTTTTAATTCCGTAACTTTCCAGTACGTGTTTTATCATGTAAGTTACGGTTGTCTTGCCGTTTGTCCCAGTAACACCCACTAATCTTAAATTTCTTTCGGGGTTATTATAAAAATTAGATAAAATTTCCGTCATTGCTTTTCTTGAATTTTCTACAACTACACAGCATACGCCCAAATCGCTAATAAATTTTTCACATACTATCACAACAGCGCCCTGTCTAATGGCTTGATTAATAAAATTGTGCCCGTCTACTGTTTCACCTGAAATTGCAATATATAAAGAGCCGTTTTTTACGTTTTTATGATAATTTTCAACCGATATTACGTCTAAATCAGTTTTTCCGTGTATTTCTTTAGCATTTACGTTTTTTAATATTTCCTCTAATTTCATAATTCCCTCGACAAATTTTTTGTTTGAATAATTCCATTAAAAATATTTTTTGCATATGGCGCTGCAACCGTACTTCCGTAGTATTGCCCTTCTGGTTCGTCAATAATCACTAATGCAAGATACTTTGGGTTATTTGCTGGAAAATACCCAACAAATGATGAAACGTATTTCCCCTGTGCTATAACACCGTTTTCATATTTTTGCGCCGTACCAGTTTTTCCTGCTACGCGATAACCTTCTATGTAGGCGTGCTTTCCACTACCCTCAGAAACAACTTTTTCAAGCATTTCATTTAAAATTGAAGATGCCTTTTCACTTATAGTCCTATTTTTTACCGTTGGATTAAAAATTTCAGCAGTCAAGCCGTCGTTAGAATATATTTCTTTAACAAGACGTGGTTGATAATAGTATCCACCGTTTATTGCAGACGCTGTTGCAGACGCCAACTGTAACGCCGTTACTGCTATTGTTTGACCAAAAGCAATTCTTGCTAAATCAACGTTTTTTACTGCGCCTTCAGGCAAAACCATACCTTGTGCTTCGCCCGTAAAATCTATCCCTGTTACTGCGCCATATCCAAATTTTTTAATGTATTCGTACATCTTCTCTTTTCCCAAGGATACGGCTATATCGACAAAAATCGGGTTACAACTGTTATTTAATGCCCCACCAAGCGTTAAACACGCGTGTTTTCCCCCTGCGTGGTTGCTCCAACATTTTACCCTTGTTCCGTCAATAAAACGGTATCTTGATGAATTAAAAATATGATTTACACTAAACGCTTTTGAATTATTGCGTAAATTTTCTTCAATATTAGCCGCCGCTGTCAAAATTTTAAAAGTAGACCCCGGCTCGTACACGTCGGAAAGAATAGAATTTCTGCTTAATGAATTTAATGTAGACAAATCATCTCTAGGCAATTCATTTAAGTTTAGCGAAGGTTTAACAGACATAGCCAAAACTTCGCCCGTTGATGGATCTATGACTATACATTGCGCTGATTTCGCTTTACAATCATTATAAGCGGCTTGCATTGCACCTTCGACAATTTGTTGAATTTCATAATCTATCGTAAGTTTAACGTTTAAGCCGTCTTTTGCTTTCACGTAAGTTGGCGTTGAATTATCAATTTCTATCCCGACAATATCGGTTTCATATAAAATTTCGCCGTTTTCGCCTTTAAGATATTTATCGTAATATAATTCCAGCCCCGACTGCCCAAACCCGTCTGAAGAAGTAAACCCTAAAACCTGCGATAAAAAATCACCGTAAGGATAAACACGGCTATTGTCACGTGCATAATATACGCCCGATATATCATGCGATAAAAGGTTATTAAGTTCCGACTTTTTAACCTGTTTTTTTATTGTTATTTCAGATGAAATTGTTTTTTCTAACCTTGTTTTTACGTACGAATAATCAAGCGAAAGTGTATTTGATAAAACGCTTGATAATTCCTCAATATTTTCCACAGCTTTCTTTCTGACAAAAACGGTATACGTATCGTCGTTTGTTGCTAATAGGACGCCGTTTCTATCAACAATTTTACCACGGCTAGCAATTATAGGAATTTCCCTTGTCCATTGATCTATTGCTTTCTCTTGAAGTTCGTTACCCCAGATAACTTGTACGTAAAAAAGTCTTCCTATTACCGTACAAAATAAAAAGGTTATTGCGCAAAAAATTGCGAATAACCTCTTTCGTAAAATCGATATTGAAAATTTTGATTTAATTTATATCACCACCGAATATGTTATTTACTCATATTATATTCGTTAACAGCCTTGTCTATTACATATTCGTCAGAACTTACGTAATCTAATTCTTCAGAAATTTGAACGTACTCTGCTTGAAGATTAGCAACTTCTTGAGCCTTTTCGTTAAGTCTTGCCTGAATAGAATTGATAACGCCTGTATTTAATACGATAAGCGCTAAAATAAACGCTACAGCGATTGAATAAATTGCAATAAGCATTTTACCTTTTTTGTTAAGCTTATAAGAAAAACTGCTTTCAGCGATTGAATCGTTGTAAAAGTCTTCTGCGCTTTCCTTGCCCTTAAATTGCATTGTCGTGCTTGAAGGGGTTTGTAAATCTTCGTGAGTAAAACTAAAACTTTCAACCTGTTTATCAAGGTTAGAAATTTTTTCGTCAACAAAAGCAACGTCGCAAGCGTCGTCGTATTTTTCAACTGCTAATAATTCATCAATAACTCTTTCTGCTAAAAGTTCGTCACTTATTGCATTTGCATTAGTAGAAACTTCCGTTCTTTCAAGAACTAAAGTACTATTTCTTCCGCTTTCGTTACGTTTTACTGTTACCATAATCTTCCCCTTTATATTTTTTCCGCTATTCTAAGTTTTGCACTTTTTGAACGGGAATTAAGTTCTAATTCTTTTTCGGACGCCGTTATAGGATGCTTTGTGATAATTTCAATCTCCTTGCGCTTGTTACATACGCACACAGGAATACTTTTATCACATATACAATCTAATTCTAATTCCTTAAACGCTTGTTTTACCAACCTATCCTCTAATGAGTGGAAGGTTAATATAACAATTCTTCCGCCTTTATTTAAGTTTCTTGCCATTGTTAAAACGGTTTCTTTAAGTTCGGCAAGTTCACCGTTGACCTCAATTCTTATTGCCTGAAATACTCTTTTTGCTGGATGTCCGTCTTGTTGAAGTCTTTTCGGTATTGTGCTTTTTATTATTTCTACAAGTTGTCCACACGTTCTAATTTGCGTTTTTGAACGAATTTCAACTATTTTTTTTGCAATTTGCTTTGAAAATCTTTCTTCACCATAATCATTGAATATTCTAGCTAAATCTTTTTCCGAATATCCGTTAACAACGTCGATTGCCGATATATTGCTGGTGTTATCCATACGCATGTCCAAAAGTTCGTTTTCAGCCATGTATGAAAAACCTCTCGCCTTGTCGTCAAGTTGAAAACTTGAGACGCCTAAATCAAGCAATATTCCATCAAACTTATCTATATTTAATTTATTTTTAATATTTTCAAAGTTTTTGAAGTTGTCTTTAACTAACGTATAACGCCCGTCAAATTCTTTTAAGGTTTTTTTCGCTCTATCTATTGCGTAATCATCTAAATCGGTGGCGACTAGCCTGCCCGTCGGCGAAGTCCTTTTTAAAATTTGATATGAATGTCCTGCGCCACCAAGCGTACCGTCGAAATAAACGCCGTTCACCTTAAGGTTTAGTCCGTCAAGACATTCATTAAGCATTACGGAAAAGTGTTTCAGGTTGTCCATCTTATTCGACTTCCTGCATTAACTTATCAATATTAGCAAGCATTGTATCGTAATCTTCTTCTTCAGCCATAAACTTGTTCCACTCTTCTTCTGCCCAAATTTCAATCCCTGAAAGATTATTTAAGATTATAAGATTTTTCTCGATATGCGCTGCTTTTCTGATATGTTCTGGAATAAGTATTCTTCCCTGATTATCTTCTTCAGCATCCCATAAGTTAGAAATAAACTTTCTAATGGATCTTTGCGCTTCTGGATTAAAGCGTGAAACTTTTGCAAGCTTTGCCTGAATAGCGAGTGATTCCGATTTTGGAATAACCGAAAGGCATTCCCCGGCGCCTAACATAATCGTGTAACCCTCTGCAAGTCCCTCTTTAAGTTTGGCCGGTATTCTCATTCTGTTTTTAGCATCTAATTGATGTTTGAAAAGCCTTTCGTTCAAAATAGAATACTCCTTTAATTAATCGCAAATTTATTATATAATAAATATTGACCACTGTCAACCACTTTTTTGAAAAAATTTGAATATTTTTTTTATTTTCTAATATAATAATTAATTTGCCTTTAATCTTGCAAAAATATTTTGATTATTTACCGAATTATCTCCTAAAAACTTAAATCTATTATAAATAGATTTAATCTTACGTTTTTTAGTTTTGCAAAAGTTTTTTACTTTTTTTACAGCGAATTCTACCCCAGAGTGGTTACAAGTGGTGTTAAAGTGGTCATTAATCCCAAATTTTCTAAAAAAATAATGTGTGCATCCATAAATTACACATTGATAATCATTTGAAATACCTAAAAAATATTTTTCATCAATTTTCTCCATAAAAGAACACGGATCTCTTTCAATATCTTCTACCAGCCCGTTTAATGGCACTATTTTCAAATACCGTTCATACCCCAAATATGTCCTTGCCGTATTTTTTGTACAAAGCAGGATACTTTTCTTTCCACTTATAATCGAACTTTCTACTGGAGGAAAAATGCCAAATACAGGGACTTTTACGTAGTCTTGGCAAAAGCGAAACAGAGTACAGCTTACCGTATTACAAGCAATCACAATACAATCAACTTTTTCATTTATAAAAACGTCAAGAATTTGTTTAACAAATTGAAAAAGCCTTAAAATCGAACAATTACCATACGGCGCGCGTTCATTATCGCCATAATATACAAATTCTACGTCTACTAAATTTTTGTCTAATTCCTTCAAAACGGATAGCCCACCTATACCACTATCAAACACGCCGATTTTAAGCATAAAATATTACCTTTTCAATTTACTTCAATAAATAATATGAAAAGTTAAAGATATTTAGTTAAAATAATTAATTTTTATTGAAAATATAGTTGCAAAGAAACAAAAATTGTGCTAAAATAACCAAGTAAATAAAAAGCAATAGTAAGGAGATACTGAAGTGCCAAATATTAAATCTGCTAAAAAGCGTGTTTTAGTTAATCAAAAAAAGAACGAAGTTAATAAGATGGTAAAAACGCAGGTTAAGACTGCTATTAAAAAGATTGACCTTTTAGTTAAAGAAGGCAAAATGGAAGATGCTAAAGCTTACCTTCCAGAAGCATTTTCTATCATCGACGGTGCTTGTTCAAAGGGTATTTTACACAAAAACAACGCTGCAAATAAAAAGGCAAAACTTTCTAAAAAAGTTAATGCCTAATCGTATTTATATTTAAATATGTTTAAAAACGGTTACTTTTTAGTAGCCGTTTTTTATTTAAGAAATTTCCGACGTTTAATTAAAAATATTTAACGCAACAAAAAAGCCCGATTTAAGGGCGTATCCCATAGGGATTTTTTATCTAAAATAAAAGTATAGCACACTATACTTCACTAAAAGTGAAATGTAGTGTGCTTTTCTTGTCCACAAAAAACAATATTAAATTAGTGATATTTTTAGCCTTGTGGCTAAAAGTTATATTGTTTGCGTTGCAAACAGTTATAT
>JAZNVV010000017.1:0-4723 GCA_045593005.1 Christensenellaceae bacterium
TAATTATTAATAAATTATCTAATTTAACTGATTAAATAAGTTCACTACAAGGTCTTCATACGAAATTTCATCAATAATTTTATTTAAGAATTGCATAGCAAACTCAATATTTTCAAAACTTTCAGACAAAACCCTGTTCCAAGATGGCTTAAAATATGGACTGCATAAGCCTTCATCTGTTAAAAAGGTTTTATAGTCAGTAGAAGAACTATCATTTGAAGAATAATCAAAGTATTCAATTATAATGGTATTTTTATCCTCTACAACGCAAGAATATGCTCTAATTAATCCGTCTTGTGAATATTTGCAGTCAAATGATTTATCTGTATTTTTAACAAGTTCCATTAAAAATGCTTTTTCACAATTTGCTGATAAGATAAAATCAACTTCGTCGATTAAATGTACGGCTGATAAAACGTCTGTTTTTCTTAAAAAATAAATTAAACGGCTCTCCCCGTTGACAACGGTCGCATAAAATATTTGTCTACCATTTACAACCGTCTTATAAACGTCAAACGTTTCAAAAATTATATTATTTGTTTCTGGATTAACAAGTGAAACACAAACATCCTCTTGCAAAACACGTTCGTTGTCATCTAATATATTAATTCCACCTATAAAATAACTGTCTGTATAAATTTTAGCGCAAATATATTTTGATTTATATTTGCCTTTTGCAATTTTTTCTTTAGCGATTGCGCTAGTAAATACCCATAGCACCGAAATAATAATTATTTCAACAATCAATGCAATAAAGTAAGATACGTCCCATATTATAAACGCAAAAATTGAAAATACAGCAACAAAAGCATTGACAATTATAGATATTAAAACTGGTTTTTTGATAAACGAAAAAACGTCAAAACTTGACTTTTGATTTTTAATTTTTGATTTTGTTTTTATATATAAAACCAAGGAAATTAATATTGCAACAGGTACGGCAAATAGTCCACCTAAAACGTTGCCACCTAAAATAAAACCGATAGCAAACCCTAAAAAAAACATTATTAAAACGTAGCACAAATAGGATAACGTTTCTGTTAATAACGTTCTGTTGTCATTTGCTTTGTTATTTGCTTTTTTTGAAATTTTAAGTGCAAATTTATATCTTTCAATCGAAATGCAATTTTTATTTATATAATCAGTAAAGGTTATGGTTGAAAAATCATTTTTTAATTTTTCTAAAAAGACGTCCCTTTTATTATATAAATAGCCACAAGTGATAACTTTTGCCTTGTCCGATAAAAAAATCCCGTCATCTATAATATTGATTAATCCTGCGCTTAAAAGTCGGTTTAATGATGAATTTAGATTATTAAAAGTAAGGTAAACTTGTGATAATATGACTTCGATTGAGGTATTTATTGAACCAAATTTTTCATTTTCTTTTATTGCAAGTAAAACTTCAGCATCAGTAGAAATTAAATTATTCATTAAAATACTCCTATTATACTTAATTATATCATATAAACATATTTAAGTAAACATAGAATTATAGTTTTATTTTGATATAGCCACAATAAAAAGGTTATAAAGTTCAGAGTTAATTTCTTTAATTTTTTCACTATCGAACTTTAAAATTCTATCATACGTAAATAAGCCGTTTATTTCATCTTCTACGTCGGAAAGTTGCGTGTAAACGGTTGCAGAAAGCCCTTCATTAATTATCGCTGGAAAAATTTCCGTTTTATATAATTTTTCATACGCTTTTTGCAAATCGTCTGCGCTTTTATAGCCTTTATAACCAAATTTTTTATTACTAAAAACGTGCCCTTTTAGTGCATATGAATAACCACCAAATTCAGTTAATGATAAAATCCTGCGATAATCGTTTTTAATTTTGATTTTTCTAAAGTATATATGCCTACTATTTAAGTCACCACCACCTTTATCTTGCCAGCCACTCGCATGATCATACAAACGTGAATTATCAATTTTAACAAGTTTCTTCCAAACGTTAAAAGCATCAAACTGCCCCCACGCCTCGTTAAAAGGTGTCCATAAACAGATTGAAACACAGTTGTAAAGTTGGTTAATTAATCCTATTGCCTCGTTAAAATACCACTCTCTTGACTGCTCGCTCCTTTTCATTTTTTTATAATTAGTGTCGTCAATCTTTAAGTTGAAAAAAGGACATAAAGCAATTCTATAAAAAGGATATTCCCCACCACCGTTTATCATATCTTGCCAAACAAGCACGCCTAAAATATCACAGTAGTAATACCAAAGCATAGGTTCTACTTTAATATGTTTACGCAACATATTAAAACCAAGATCTTTAACTGCTTTTATTTCATTAAACATTGTCTTATTAGTTTTAGGAGTGTAAATACCGTCGTGCCAGTATCCTTGATCAAGCAAACCGTTGTGGAAAATCGGCTTGTTATTTAATGCAAAATATTTTTTATTATCAATTACAATGGAAGAAAATTTTCTAAGCCCAAAATAACTTTCGACAACGTCATCATCAAAAGTCATGACAACACGATATAGTTCTGGATTGTCGGTTGTCCACTCTTTACATTTTGAAACGTCAATTTCCGTTTTTGTATTTGCTTTACAGTATTTTGAAGTTATTAAATTATTACCGTCTAAAATTTCAACGTAAACCTCTCCATCAAATGAAGAAATCGGGGTAATTAATAACTTTTTCGTATCATATTCCGGCAATAACTTAACTGAAGTCAAAAACTTTTCAGGAACGTTTTCAAGCCAAACGGATTGCCAAATTCCACTTGTTGCCGTGTACCAAATACCACCCCTTTTATATTTTTGTTTTCCCCTGCCGTAAACGTCGGAGGAGGCGTCGTCAGTTACAATAAATATTATCTCATTTTCACTATCTAATAAATAGTCGGTTATATTATACGAAAAAGATAAGTAGCCACCCTTATGCTCACCAACGACTTTTCCGTTAATAATTACGGTTGCTATTTGGTCGCACGCGCCAACGTTTAATATAACGTTTTTTTGCCTGAAATTTTCTGGTAACGTAAATGTTCGCCTATAAAACAAAAACTCATCAGCTTGTAATTGTCTGTTAACACCTGAAAGTTGGCTTTCAGGCGAATATGGAACTATAATTTTACCACTAAATTGTAAAGGAATTTCCTTATCTTTTTTTATACAATAATCCCACTCACCATTAAGCGATAAATAGGTGTCCCTCATAAATTGTGGACGGGGATATTCAACAAGTGGTATATCTGAAACAGTAAATTCAGGTGAAAAAATCATACACTAACTCCTATTTTACGTTAACTTCTTTCTTTTTACGCGTAAAATATATTATAACTAAAAGCGCAACAACTAAAACAAGGGTAACAATTAAAGCACCCATAAAAATATTTTGGTTAGGAATAAATGACGTTGTACCGTCATTATTTATCATTAATTTAGCATCAGCAAGTATCATAGAGCCTATCATAGGTCCTAAAATGCCCGGAACTAAAACTTGCGAAACAATTCTTAACCCTTGAAACATTCCCGATTTGTTTATAGGTGTATTATCACGAATAACAGCCCCAAATACGGCAGCCCCAGATAAATAACCACACATCATAAGTAACGAGCCTATAAATACAAGAGCTTTGCCCTTAAAGATATATAAAATAACAAAGCCTAAAATTAACAACGAAATAGGTGTGATTATTGATTTATTAAAGCGCCATTTATCATACGTACGACCGTAAATGAAGGTAAATGCCGACGCTAAAATAATCGCAGGTGCCATAATTAAAACGTAATCAGTCATTTGAAGTGAAACTTCATAATAAATTATTAAATATGGCATAAATATTTGAATTGCAATTCCAAATATAGCAAAAGCAATTAGATATAAATAAAGTCTATAATTTTCCTTAACAACTGACGGCCTAAAACCGTAAATAATGTTTTTAAAATATTGCTTGTTGTCTTCAGTAGAAATTGAACTATCTTTAATTATAAAAATACCCAAAATACCTATTGCAATAACAATTACGCCTATAATTATAAAAATAATTGTCCAACTGCTTGTTTTATTTAAGTCAAAGCCCATAAAACCACCAAAAACAGCCAAAATAGCCACAAGAGGCATCATTGAATTAATACCTTCAATCTTTCCTCTATTTGTTGAATCTGTCGAATCTGTTAGCCATGCATTAAAACAAGCGTCGTTCGCTGATGACCCGAAAAACGTCATAATACAGTCGAAAATTATTACAAGCGTAACCCCGATTGCCATTGCCGTTTCAATAGCAACGTATGGAAAAAGCCCCTTAATAATATCAAGTCTTAAAATTGAAAATCCTAAAATAGAGATACCCCAAACAATATATCCACCACAAATAAAAACTTTTCTCTTACCTATTTTATCTGACAATGCGCCGACAATTAAAGTAGTAATAGTTGCAACAACTGAACTTGCCCCAACCATAAGAGAAATACTTGATGCAGACGCATTAAACATTTTGTAAATAAATACGTTAAAATACATATTTTCTACAACCCAGGCAATTTGTCCTACAAGTCCAAAAATAATTACTGCTAAAATAAATCTGTTTTTCTCTTTAACCATAAAAATCACCTATATATAATATTTAAATTATATCATTATTTAAATATTTGTCAATATTAGTTTTTTGTATACTGTTTATAGATTATTATTAAATAAACGTGTGTAAAAAATTAAATTTCTCTTTAAAATTTAAGCATTATTATCTCTATAAAAAATGAATTTTAA
>JAZNVV010000018.1:0-26777 GCA_045593005.1 Christensenellaceae bacterium
ATATTCCCTACTGCTGCCTCCCGTAGGAGTCTGGACCGTATCTCAGTTCCAATGTGGCCGATCACCCTCTCAGGTCGGCTAACCATCGTCGACTTGGTGGTCCGTTACACCACCAACTATCTAATGGTACGCGAGCCCATCCGTATCCGATAAAATCTTTTACCCCTGTAAGATGCCTTACTGTGGTCTTATGCGGTATTAGCACAGATTTCTCTGTGTTATTCCCCAGATACGGGCAGGTTGCTCACGCGTTACTCACCCGTCCGCCGCTAGGTTAAGGAGCAAGCCCCTTAACCCCGCTCGACTTGCATGTATTAAGCACACCGCCAGCGTTCGTCCTGAGCCAGAATCAAACTCTTAAGTTTAATTATTTAAAGCCGAATCTTACGATTCAACTGCTCTAACGATTTCGCTAAAAAGCGCATTGTCAATTTGACTGTTTTGTTTTAAGTACATATATACTCATTGATTTGACAGAAACTTTACAAAAAACAATTTTTCTTATTTCCTTCTATTCAATTTTTAATCTACATTTAGTCAACACCCGGTTGACCACTATCCTTGCGACAGCCTAAACAATATATCACAATCGTTTATCTTATGTCAAGCAATTTTCAAAAGATTTTAAAGATTTTTTAATCTTTTTTCGGTTAAATTTTGCACCGTTTTTGGCACTGACATTTTACCGTTTACCTTGGACAGCCTGCATATAATATCACAATGATATTTTATTGTCAAGCAAATTTCGCAAGGTTTTTAAAAACTTTTTAAATTCTTTACAATCATCAAACGTCTCCTAGTCTGACGACCATAACTTAATTTTTGCTTGCAATCGCTTTTTATCGATAGCCTGCATATAATATCTTTAAAATGAAATAAAGTCAAGTGTTTTTTTAATATTTTTAAAAGATTTTTTCAAGTTTTTTTAAACTTTTAAAAATGCCACTAAATATAGTATTTATGACAAAAATCGCACACAATTAAAAAAGCCGATGCAAATCGCACCGGCCCAAATTTATTATTGTCTTTTAATATTATAATACACTATATCACTTCTCGAATCGAAGAAATCTTGCTTCATTTCATCCGTAACTACTTTTTCAAGTTTCAAAGAGTAGTTAAACGTTGCCAAGCCCTCACTTCTCTTTTCGACAGAATACTCCTCAACAATAGCTCCCCACTCTGCAAATTTAGCTTTAATAGCCTGTCTTAATTCTTCAGAATTATACGCAGTAAAAATAATAGCGTAATTAACAACGTTGTCAACACCGAAGTGAAATCTATGCATAATAAACTGAACTGCAAGAATAATGAAAGTTGCAAATATACCGATCACGTAAAAGCCCGAACCGATAGCCATACCTATTGCAGCAACAGCCCAAATACCAGCCGCCGTAGTAAGACCTTTAATGATATTACCGTTTTTAAATATTGCACCAGCGCCAAGGAATGAAATACCTGTAACGACCTGTGATGCGATACGGCTACCGTCAGCACCCTTGTCCCCAAACATAGCAGGGTCAATAAGGTCGACGAAACAATATTTTGACAAAATCATAAACACGGCAGACGCCATAGCCACTACGCAATGCGTTCTAACGCCAGCTTCTTTAAGTCTTTTACTTCTTTCCATACCGATAAGAGCGCCACAGATTGTCGCAATCACAATACGGAGCAGAAATTCAAGCAACTGCCAAATATTGTAAGCACCCCATAATTTATCGGCGATAAAAACACCTTCCATTAAACAGAATTCCATCTTATCTCCCTTTGCCGTGAACCCTAAATCAACGACCAGAGTTCCTGTACCTTATAATGATTTAGATTATATCATTACTTTTTGATAAAATCAATACCATTTTGAAAATTTTTTGCTTTTTTGCTTAAATCGACCACTTTTTTGCTACACCCACCCGTTAAAATTTAATTAATCTATATATATTATTGTTTAAATTATATTAATAAATATATATATTATATAATAAAGGAAAAGTAAATTTGTGCAGATATTAAAGGCAATACGGGCAAGACAAGTAATTTTTAATCAATAAAAAACGTGGGGTTAGCCACGCTTAAATTAATCGAATAACGCTTTTTCAATGACGCCACCACCGATACATTTATTGCCGTCGTAAAAAACTGCATATTGCCCTTCGGTAATAGCCCGTTGTTTTTCAGCAAATTTAACAATGATTTTGTCCTCTTCGATTTTAACAGTACATTTTTGTTCTGGTTGGCGATATCTAAACTTTGCCGTACACTCAAATTCCGTCTTATCAGGAGCACAAGGTATCCAGTTGCATTCGTGCATAATTAATCCAGAAGAATAGAGCTTGTCTTCAGCGCCGTGAGCGACGTATAAAACGTTGTTTTTGAGGTCTTTTTCGATAACAAACCATCTTGAACCTTCATCTCCTGCTTGTCCACCTATGCCCAGCCCTCTACGCTGACCGATTGTGTAGTACATTAAGCCTAAATGTTCGCCTAAAACCTTTCCGTCGTAGGTCATTATCTTACCTTTTTTGTTAGGTATATAATTTTGCAAGAACTGCCTAAAATTTCTTTCACCGATAAAACAAATACCTGTGGAATCTTTCTTTTTTGCCGTTGCAAGTCCGTACTTTTCAGCAATTTCACGCACTTCTGACTTATCCAACTTGCCAAGTGGAAACAAAACGTTTTCAAGTTGCTTTTGTGAAAGTTGGTTCAAAAAATAGGTTTGGTCTTTGTTCTGGTCTTTTGCCTTTAACAAGTAATGCTTTCCGTCGATATCGTGAAGTATATCGCAATAATGCCCCGTGGCAATATAGTCTGCCCCAAGTGAAAACGCATAGTCCTTAAAGTCCTTAAACTTAATTTCCCTATTGCACAAAACGTCTGGGTTCGGCGTTCTGCCGGCGTTATATTCTTCAATAAAATAACTAAACACCCTATCCATATAATCTTTTGCAAAATTAACTGAATAGTAAGGGATACCGAGAAGATTTGCCACCCTACGGACGTCGGAATAATCATCCTCTGCCGTACAGCAACCGTTTTCGTCAGTTTCTTCCCAGTTGTTCATAAATAAGCCTATTACGTTGTAGCCTTGTTGCTTTAAGAGCAAGGCGGCAACAGAACTGTCTACACCACCACTCATACCCACAACTACTGTCTTTGTCATATTTTCTCCTTAATGAAAGTATTTTATCATAAAGTTACGGCTTTTTGCAATCTTTATTTAGAATGTTAAGTAAAATTAACGAATAATATATACCAAATGCTATTATTTGTGATATAATTACGTTAAATATGCACTCGTAGCTCAACTGGATAGAGCGTCGCCCTCCGACGGCGAAGGCTGTGAGTTCGACTCTCGCCGGGTGCACCAAAAAAAGACGGCAATCGCCGTCTTTTTGTTTTGTTAATAAATTATCCTACAAACGCAAACTGTAAAATTAAATATGAAAAATAAATTAATAAAAGCGAAATCCCTTGCCATCTTTCAAGTTTTCCTTTAAAGATAGTTGGAATAGTCATTATTGCCATTACTACAAACATAACCGGAATATCTAAAATAAATGAAGCATTTATACCAAAAATCATTGATGAAAGAGGTACGGTAAAAGGACTAATGGTTATAGCCACGCCCAAAACAAGAACTATGTTAAAAATGTTTGCGCCTATGATATTGCCAAGCGATAATGCGCCATGTCCTTTAACGAGTGAAGTAATTGCCGTAACAAGTTCTGGCAACGACGTACCAAGCGCAACGACTGTCAATCCTATAACCGATTCAGGCACGCCTAATTGCTTGGCAATAAGCGTAGCGTTTTCTACTAAAAGGTATGCTCCGACAGCGATTACTAATGCCCCGACAATTAACATAATAATGTCCTTTACAAAGCCTGATTTCGAAATTTCTTTCGATTGTTCGTCGTCTGAAATAGTTATCATTTCAGGCGAAACAGGGTTTTTTTGCATATTCAAGACGTTTATAATCATATAAACGATAAAACATACGAGCAAAAATATGCCTGCCCAAAGAGCAAAACCTTGCGCAATATATGCATTTAGAGAATAAAAAATTGCTGCTGCAAAGAAAAATATCACAGGAAAAATCATTGTTTTTTTATCTACTTTGCTAGGTTTAATTGCGATTGTTATTGCAGCAATTAAGGAGGTATTGCAAATAATTGAACCTATCGCATTGCCATATGCAATTTCGCTTGCACCACTAATTGCACCTAATGCAGAAGTCATAACTTCCGGCAAAGTTGTGCCGATAGAAACAACCGTTGCTCCTATCAAAAGTTCTGGCAAATGAAAACGTTTTGCAATGCTAGACGCAGCATCAACAAACCAGTCGCCACCTTTAATGAGCAGAACAAACCCAAAAACGAGCAAAAAATACTCTGACGGAATAAAATCGAACATAACACTATATCTCCTTTGTAAAAATTAAATTTTTATAAAAAACAAAAACGACCTTTCCCGATTAGACACACGCCTTACGGAAAAAGTCTTGAAATTTAAGTTACCACCGAGCGAACGCTGTATTGACGATAGGTAACGCACAAAAAGTGCTTTCTACTCCCTTTTTCAAAAAAGTATATAACCATATTATTATACAATAAAATTTTATTTTGTCAAAGAAATAGAACGATAATTTTTTTACCATAAAAATCACTATAATATTTAACAAAACTTATTATAAATACTTTCCTTGTTGTCTTTTATATTTTATTGTGATAAAATAATTAAAAAAAATACGTATTCGGTAAAAAATGGACAAAAATTTTGCGCGCGTTAAATACGCTTGTTATGGCAACAATGTAACAATGGCAATTATAGGCAACCTTTCGCCTATTTTATTTTTAACCTTTCGCCAAACTTACGGCATTTCCTACACTTTATTAGGACTTTTGGTGTTAATAAATTTTACTTCACAACTCATTATTGATTTTATTTTTTCCTTTTTCTCGCATAAATTCAATATACCTCTAACGGTAAAATTAATGCCTTTAATCGCCATTTTTGGACTAGTTTTTTACGCTATTTCGCCATACGTTTTCCCAAACAACGTCTACGTTGGTATAGCAATCGGCACGATAATATTTTCCGTTTCAAGTGGTCTTGCTGAAGTTTTGGTTAGCCCTATTATAGCGTCTATCCCAAGCGATAATTCTGATCACGAAATGAGTAAACTTCACTCTATCTACGCTTGGGGCGTCGTTGGGTTTGTGGTCTTTGCAACGCTCTTTTTACTTGTGTTCGGCAGAGAGCGCTGGCAAATTTTAGTGCTAATATTAACGCTTGTTCCTTTTGTTACTTTCTTGTTTTCAGCAGGAACGACCTTGCCTGAAATGGAAAAACCAGAAAAAGTTTCGGGCGCTATAAGCATGCTTAAACGCAAGGAAGTTTGGATATGTTTTATAGCAATCTTTTTAGGTGGCGCAAGCGAGTGTTCAATGAGTCAATGGAGTTCAAGTTACCTTGAACAAGCGCTTGATTTAGAAAAGGTTTGGGGCGACATATTCGGCGTGGCGTTATTTGGTTTAACGCTTGGCGTTGGAAGAACTATCTATGCTAAAATCGGCAAAAATATAGAAAAGGTCTTACTTTATTGCGCCATAGGCACTACCTGTTGTTACCTTATTGCAGTCCTTTCACCTATCCCCGTAATAGGTCTTATAGCATGCGCAATGACGGGGTTTGCAACGTCTATGCTTTGGCCGGGAAGTCTAATTGTAGCAGAAAAGAAAAATCCTCACGGGGGCGTATTTATATTTGCTATGATGGCTGCTGGTGGAGATTTGGGCGCTTCGGTTGCGCCACAACTTATCGGCATTATTACCGACGCCACTACTGCAAGTTCAGGAGCATTATCATTATCACAAGGTTTAGGACTTACCATTGAACAACTTGGTATGCGTTTCGGTATTTTAGCAGGCACGGCATTTCCACTTGTTGCAATAATAGTATTTACAATAATTTACAAAAGCAATAAAAGAAAGGAACGATTGCTAGATGAATAAAACTAATGATATTTTCAATTATATAAGGCAAAAATACAACGTTACGCCCGAATATCCATTTAAAGATGACAACGCTGTTTTTAGACACAACAATAATAAAAAATGGTTTGGAATAACCATTTGCAATTTGCCTATACGCAGACTTAACGTTGATAGCGACGAACTTTGCACCATATTAAACGTTAAATGCGAGCCAACACTTATACTCAATATCGTTGATAACGAAAAAATCTTTCCTGCGTACCATATGAATAAAAAGCACTGGATTTCGATTTTGCTTGACGATAATTTAGACAATAATCTTTTGACATCACTAATAGATATTAGTTATGATTTAACTGCAAAACGGTAACGTTTCGCACAACCGTTGCAATCAAAAAGCACCCAAAAGGGTGCTTTTTTAATGTTGTTTTTTGATTTGTGATATATTCTAAAAGAAACTTTTAATAAAAATTTCTAATCCGATAATTATAAGTATGACACCACCAAAAATTGATGCTTTGCCAGCAAGTTTCGTGCCAAATTTTTTCCCTACGTATACGCCTGCAACACAAATAAAAAACGTTACAAAAGCTATAAGAAGTGAGCAAACTATTGCTTGCAACCATATGTAATTTGAAATTGTAAAGCCTACGGACAGCGCGTCGATAGACGTGGCAATTCCTTGAACAATAAGCATTGTAAAACCGAGTTTTTCAGCATTATCATCACCGTCTTCTTTTGCGCCCTCATAAATCATCTTTCCACCGATAAACGCTAGCAATAAAAGGGCAATGTAAGGTATGAATTTTTGAAAAACAGTAAAATAATTGACAAAACTACTTACCAAAAACCAGCCTATCATAGGCATTAGCGCCTGAAAGACTGCAAATACGCCGGCAATAAGACAAGTCTTGCCACCCCTCATATTAGGCTCGTGCAGACCGTTTGCAAGTGAAACGGAAAATGCGTCCATCGCCAAGCCTACGCCAAGTAATATGCTGTTAAAGAAAAATGTAAAATCCCACATATTTATATTATTATATTTAAAATGCAAATTTTATGTCTACAAAAATTATCTAATTAAATTTTTATAAATAGGATATTTTTCAGTTAACTTCTTAACTTCTGCCCTGACGCGATCAAAAGCTTCTTCTCTATTTTTAATAATATCAACGATAAGTTCAGCTACAAGCGCGCAATCTTCTTCCTTAAAGCCACGTGTCGTAACGGCAGGCGTGCCTATTCTTACACCACTAGTAATAGCAGGTTTTTCTGGATCCCAAGGAATAGCGTTTTTGTTTAACGTGATATTAACTTCTTCCGTTAAATCGTTAAGTTCCTTACCCGTCATGCCCGTACCTAAAAGGTTTAATAAGATAAGGTGATTATCCGTACCACCAGATACCATCTTAATTTTGTGCTTTTTGAATACCTTTTCCATAGCCTTTGCATTAAGCACAATTTGATGCTGGTATGCCTTGAATTCATCAGAAAGAGCTTCCTTAAAAGCAACGGCCTTTGCTGCAATAATGTGCATTAAAGGTCCACCCTGTGTTCCTGGGAATACTGCTTTATCAATCGCTTGAGCAAGTTCAGCCTTACATAAAATCATACCCCCACGTGGTCCACGTAACGTCTTATGCGTCGTCGTGGTAACAACGTCAGCATATAAAACAGGGTTTGGGTGTTCACCAGCTGCGACTAAACCTGCAATATGCGCCATATCTACCATAAGATATGCGCCAACTTTATCAGCAATTTCTCTTAAACGCTTAAAATCAATAACTCTTGGATATGCGCTTGCGCCTGCAACAATAAGTTTTGGCTGACATTCTATTGCGATACGTTCAACTTCGTCATAATCAATCATTTCAGTTTCCTGACTAACGCCGTATGGAACGATATTAAAATATTTGCCCGATACGTTGACCTTGCTACCGTGTGTTAAATGTCCACCATGAGCAAGGTTCATACCCATAATCGTGTCGCCCGGTTTGCAAAGAGCAACGTAAACGGCAAAGTTCGCGTTTGCGCCACAATGTGGTTGAACGTTTGCGTGTTCAGCGCCAAAAAGTTTTTTTGCTCTTTCAATAGCAAGCGTTTCAGCCACGTCTACGTGCTTACAACCACCGTAATATCTTTTTGCTGGATAGCCTTCAGCATATTTATTAGTAAGATGTGTGCCTGCTGCTGCTAAAACTGCTTCTGAAACAATATTTTCACTTGCGATAAGTTCAATATTGTTTTGCTGACGGTCAAACTCGTCTTTTATTGATAAGTAAAGTTCTTCATCAGCGTTTTTTAATACTGTAAAATCTAACATATTTGCTCCTTAATGGTAATGTTTTAATGAACCGTTGCCCTAAAACACGACCAAATCTATTAAAATAAGCCTGTGATATTGCCATCTTTGTCGACGTCAATCATTTCTGCAGCAGGAACTTTTGGAAGTCCTGGCATTGTTAAAATGCTACCCGAATATGCAACAATAAAGCCTGCGCCGGCAGAAACTTTTAAGCCCCTGACGGTAACGTTAAAGCCTTTTGGTGCGCCTAAAAGGTCCTTATTATCGGAAAAACTGTACTGCGTTTTTGCCATACAAATAGGAAGATTTGCAAAGCCGTCCTCGGTAAGTTTTGCCATTTGTTTTTTAGCCTCGTCTGTATAAACTACGCCGTCGCCGTGATAAATCTTTTTAACGATTTTTTCAATTTTTTCTTCAATACTGTCCGAAAGTGAATAACTGAAAGTAAAGTCGTTATCTTGCTGACAAAGTGAAATAACTTCTTCTGCAAGTTCAAGTCCACCTTTGCCACCTTCTGCCCAAACGTTAGAAAGTTTTACGTTTACGCCAAGTTTTTGACATTCGTCAATGATAACTTTAACTTCGTTATCGGTATCGGTTGGGAACCTATTGATAGCAACAACACAAGGAAGTTTATATACGTTTTTAATGTTTTCAAGATGCTGTAAAAGGTTAGGCATACCTTTTTTGAGCGCGTCGGTGTTTTCTTCTAAAAGTTCTGTCTTTAATAAGCCACCGTGCATTTTTAACGCTCTAATAGTAGCGACAAGCACTACTGCCGAAGGTTTTAAGCCTGCTTGTCTACACTTAATATCAAGGAACTTTTCTGCGCCAAGGTCAGCGCCGAAACCTGCTTCTGTAATTGCGTAATCAGCCTTGCTCAATGCAAGTTTTGTAGCAAGGACAGAGTTGCAACCGTGTGCAATATTTGCGAACGGGCCACCGTGAACAAGCGCAGGCGTACCTTCAAGCGTTTGAACAAGGTTAGGCTTGATTGCATCTTTTAAAAGCGCTGTCATTGCTCCGACAGCCTTTAAGTCGCCTGCTGTAACAGGCTTGCCGTCCATATTTTCTGCTACGACGATTTTTGAAAGTCTTTCTTTTAAGTCTTCAAGTGAAGTTGCAAGACAGAAAATAGCCATGATTTCAGATGCAACGGTTATTTCAAAGCCATCCGAGCGTGGCACACCGTTCTTTCCACCACCTAAACCGTCGGTAACGAAACGAAGTTGTCTATCGTTCATATCAACGGCACGCTTCCAAGTGATTTTTTCAGCGTTAATATTTAATGCGTTGCCTTGGAAAATATGGTTATCAAGCATAGCAGCAAGTAAATTGTTAGCAGCACCGATTGCGTGGAAGTCGCCCGTGAAGTGAAGGTTTATATCTTCCATCGGAACTACTTGCGCATAGCCACCACCACAAGCACCACCTTTAACGCCGAAAACAGGTCCTAAAGAAGGCTCTCTCATAGCGACAACAACTTTTTTGCCTAAACGTGAAAGTGCGTCGGCAAGACCTATCGTGGTAGTAGTTTTACCTTCGCCAGCAGGCGTTGGGTTGATTGCTGTAACCAACACCAACTTACCTTTTGGATTTGAAGTGTTAAATTTATTTAAATCAATTTTTGCTTTATATTTGCCGTAAAATTCAAGGTCGTCAGCAGTAAAACCTATTTTTTGAGCAATTTCACCAACGTTTTGCATTTTAGCAGAACGTGCAATTTCTATATCAGTTTTCATGTTTTCACCTCTTTATTTGAAATATTTAACAGCCGATTCAAACAACTTCATATCGTAGTCGCCTAAAACGTTTTTGTATAAGCCGTTATCCTTTCTTTCAGAATGCCCCATCTTGCCAAACACTCTACCGTCAGGTGATAAAATACCTTCGATAGCGCAAACGGAGCCGTTAGGGTTGAAAGCTATATCATTAGTAGGATTGCCGTCTAAATCAACGTATTGCGTCATTACTTGACCGTTGGCGATAAGTTTTTTAACAAGTTCGTCGTTAGCAACAAACTTACCTTCACCGTGAGAGATAGGAACGTTTATAATATCGCCCACGTTGACGCCTTTAAGCCAAGGTGAATTATTTGAACATACCCTTACTTGAACGATTTTAGACTGGTGTCTACCGATATTGTTATAAGTGAGCGTAGCACAATCGCTGTCCATATCAACAATTTTACCATAAGGAACAAGACCAAGTTTAATAAGCGCTTGGAACCCGTTACAAATACCACCCATTAAACCGTCGTTTTTGCCTAAAAGTTCGTGAACGTTTTCTTTAATAGCAGGGTTTCTAAAGAACGCCGTAATAAATTTACCAGAGCCGTCAGGTTCATCACCACCGGAGAACCCACCCGGCACGAATACGATATTAGACTTCTTAATCTTTTTAGCGAATTCATCAACCGATTTAGCAACGTCGGACGACGTAAGGTTTTTAATGACGAAAATTTCAGGATCAGCACCTGCATCAATAAACGCTTTTGCCGTATCCAACTCACAGTTTGTACCAGGGAATACTGGTATCAATACTTTAGGTTTTGCAGTCTTAATAAATGAAGTAAATTCTTTAGCCGTGTTATATTCAATCTTTTCAATCTTGTCCGTTGCAGTTTTTGCGTTCATAGGATAGATAGGCTCAAGTTTATCTTCGTATACTTTTAAAAGTTCATTAAGGTCTAACTTTTCGTCGCCATAAACGAAAGATTGCTCGCTTGTGGTGTAACCTAAAAGAATTTCTTGGTCAACTTTCGCACTACCGTCAAGTTCTAAAACGAACGAACCGTAGTTATAACCAAATAAATCAGCTAATTTAACGTCGGCAAATTTAAATCCTATTTTATTACCAAAAGCCATCTTCATAACGGCTTCAGCAATGCCACCGTACGTAGGTGTGTATGCAGATACTACTTGACCACTTACAATAAGCGAATTTACTTTGTCAAATAACGCTATAATGCTTTCTTTTTTAGGCAAGCCGTTTTCGTCGTAAATAGGTTTAAGGACAATAACTTTATTGCCTGCCTTTTTAAATTCTGGAGAAATTACGTTTTTAACCTTGTCCGTCGTAACGGCAAATGAAACTAACGTTGGTGGAACGTCAATATCTTCAAACGAGCCACTCATTGAGTCTTTACCACCGATAGCGCCTATTTCAAGATCCATTTGCGCTTTGAACGCGCCAAGTAATGCAGCTAAAGGCTTGCCCCAACGTTTTGCTTCTTTTTTAGGCTTTTCAAAATATTCTTGGAAAGTTAAATAAACGTCCTCAAACTTTGCGCCGGTAGCAACAAGTTTAGAAACAGATTCAATAACTGCTAAATATGCGCCGTGGTATGGACTCTTTTCGGTAATAAACGGATTGTATCCCCACGCCATAAACGAACAGTCGTCGGTATGAGATTTTTCCATTGAAATTTTGTTTACCATAGCCTGAATAGGCGTCATTTGGTATTTACCACCGAAAGGCATCAACACCGTACCTGCGCCGATAGTGGAGTCAAATCTTTCAGAAAGACCTTTTTTAGAACATACGTTAAGGTCGCCTGCAAGACTTAAATAATTATCAGTAAAGTTGCCTTTAACTTCTTTGTCGTATTTTTGTGGTTTTGCCGTCGTAGCGTCGATATGCTTTTCAGCGCCGTTGCTGTTTAAGAATTCTCTTGAAATATCAACGATAGTAGCGCCGTTCCAGTGCATAACAAGGCGTGGGCTTGCTGTTACGGTTGCAACGATTGTCGCCTCTAAATTTTCCTTGCCTGCAAGTTCGATAAACTTTTCAGCATCCTTTTCTTCTACAACAACAGCCATTCTTTCTTGCGATTCAGAAATAGCAAGTTCAGTTCCGTCTAAACCGTCGTATTTTTTAGGAACTGCGTTGAGGTTAATTTCAAGCCCGTCAGCAAGTTCGCCTATTGCCACAGAAACGCCACCTGCGCCAAAGTCGTTACAACGCTTAATTAATAACGTCGCTTCTTCGTTACGGAATAATCTTTGAAGTTTTCTCTCTTCAGGAGCGTTGCCCTTTTGAACTTCTGCCCCACAACTTTCAAGCGAACTTAAAGTGTGCGATTTACTTGAGCCAGTTGCGCCACCACAACCGTCACGGCCCGTTCTGCCACCAAGTAAAATAACTTTGTCGCCAGCACAAGGAACTTCACGACGAACGTTTTTAGCAGGCGCGCCTGCAATAACTGCACCGATTTCCATACGTTTTGCAACGTAGCCGTCGTGGTAAAGTTCGTCCACAATACCTGTTGCAAGCCCGATTTGATTACCGTATGAACTATAACCAGCTGCGGCAGTTGTAACAATTTTTCTTTGTGGAAGTTTACCTTTAATTGTATCTTCAACAGCTGTAAGAGGATTACCAGCACCCGTTACACGCATAGCTCCGTAAACGTACGATCTACCTGAAAGTGGATCACGAATTGCCCCACCTATACACGTTGCTGCGCCACCGAAAGGTTCAATTTCCGTAGGGTGATTGTGCGTTTCGTTTTTAAAGAGTAAAAGCCAGTCTTCCTTTTCACCCGTTGTTAAGTTATCAACTTTAATCTTAACTGTACAAGCGTTAATTTCTTCCGACTCGTCTAACTTATCAAGCTTGCCGTTCTTTCTTAAAAACTTAACAGCGATAGTCGCAATATCCATTAAGTTGATAGGTTTTGTTCTATTTAACTGTTTTCTAACCGATAAATAATCTTCGTACGCCTTTTTAATAAGTTCGTCCTCAAATTCAACGTTGTCAAGCGTAGTTAAGAACGTAGTATGACGACAATGGTCGGACCAGTACGTATCTATCATTTTTATTTCGGTTAAAGTAGGATTTCTCTTTTCCGTTTTGAAGTAGTTTTGACAGAAAACAAGGTCGTCCGTATCCATAGCAAGACCGTATTCTGTGCCGAACTTTTCAAGACCGAGTCTATCTAAATCAATAAATCCATCAAGCGTTTTGATTGCCGTAGGAATTTCATAATTTTGTTTAAGCGTAGCGTATTCGTCAAGGGACGCAAGTCTACTTTCGACAGGGTTAACTACGTATTTTTTAACTGCTTCAACGTCGGCGTCGGTAATATCGCCGTATAAAACGTACACTTTTGCCGTCTTAATTAAAGGACGTTCGCAAGCAGATATAAGTTGAATACATTGCGCTGCAGAATCTGCACGTTGGTCAAACTGACCTGGCAAATATTCAACTGCAAACACGGCGTTACCGTCGGTTGGTAAAGCCGTTAAAACGTTATCCGACTGTGGTTCGGAAAACACCGTGTTTACCGAACGGTCAAATAATTCTTTTTCGATATTTTCAACGTCATAACGGTTGATAAGTCTAACTTTTTTAAGACCTTTTATGCCTAAAAGGTTTTTAAGTTCGTTATAAAGTGAAACGGCGTCGTTTTCAAAACCGTCCTTTCTTTCAACGTAAATACGATATACCATAGTCGTTAATTCTCCTTTGCTTGTAGTGCTTTTTTGCCTATATCCTTACGGTAAAACGCGTTTTCGAACGAAACGCCTTTAACGCTTTCGTAAGCCTTTTTTATTGCATCTTCTAAACAGCTAGCAGTTTCAGTTACACCTAAAACTCTGCCTCCTGCCGTTACTAATTTATCACCATCTATTTTTGCCCCTGCAACAAATACGTTGTCGGGATTTTTCATTTTAATTTCATAACCTGATTTGTAACTTTCAGGATAGCCGTTTGACGCCATTACAACGCAACACGCTGATTTAGATGAAAATTTAACTTCCGTATCGGTAAGCGTTTCGTTTGCAACAGCTTGCATAACCGTTAATAAATCGCTTTCCATAAGTGGAAGAACTACTTGCGTTTCAGGATCGCCAAAACGACAATTATATTCGATAACTTTCGGACCGTTTTTTGTAATCATAAGACCAAAGTATAAACAGCCCTTGAAAGTTCTACCTTCTTTATTCATAGCGTCGATTGTCGGAAGGAAAATTTCTTCCATACACCTTTTGGCAACGGCTGGAGTGTAGTAAGGGTTTGGAGCAACCGTGCCCATACCACCCGTGTTTAAGCCTTCGTCATTGTCATGCGCGCGCTTATGATCCATTGAGGATACCATAGGTTTTACGCACTTTCCGTCGGTAAAAGCTAATACCGATACTTCAGGTCCCTCTAAAAATTCTTCTATAACGACCTTTGCACCAGAAACACCAAATTTACCTCCAACCATCATTTCTTTAACGGCATCTATCGCTTCTTCTTTAGTCGTTGCAATTATTACGCCCTTGCCAAGAGCAAGTCCGTCTGCTTTGATAACGGTTGGGATAGGCGCTGTTTGTAAATATTCAACTGCTTTTTCTACGTCGTCAAAAACTTCGTATAAAGCCGTAGGAATACCGTACTTTTTCATTAAATTTTTCGAAAAGATTTTACTGCCCTCAATAATTGCCGCGTCTTTTTTAGGCCCAAAACATTTGATGCCTTTTTCTTCTAAAAGGTCGACAAGCCCTAAAACAAGTGGATCGTCAGGCGCAACTACTGCAAAATCAATTTCATTTTTTACGGCAAATTCCGTAATTTTATCAAGTTCCTTTGCGCCGATATTTACACAAATAGCGTCGGCTGAAATACCCCCGTTGCCAGGCAAACAGTAAAGCTCTGTAATAGAACTATTCTTTTTAAGGCTTTTGATGATGGCGTGCTCTCTACCACCACCGCCTACTACCATAACTTTCATAATTAATCCTCATCTAAACGTAATCGTGGTATGTTTTGACGCTACCGTATAGCGCCAAAATTGTTTTTAGTGGTGGAAAAGCCTCATACCGGTAAAGCACATTGCCATATCGAATTCGTCAGCCTTTTCAATAACGGCGTCATCCCTAACCGAGCCACCTGGTTGAGCAACGTACTTAACGCCACTCTTATACGCTCTTTCAATGTTGTCGAAGAACGGGAAGAACGCATCAGAGCCAAGTGAAACGCCGTCTATTTTAGAAAGATACTCTTTCTTTTCTTCGCTGGTAAAAGGTTCTGGACGAACGGCAAAATTTTTCTGCCATACGTCGTCGCCTAATACGTCAAGATAATCGTCAGATAAATAAATATCAATAATATTATTCATTTCCGGACGGGAAACGCCTTCTGCAAACTGTAAGTTAAGAACTTTATCGCTCTGTCTTAAATGCCAAAGGTCAGCCTTTTGCCCAGCAAGGCGTGTACAATGGATACGTGACTGTTGACCTGCGCCAACCCCGATAGCCTGCCCGTCCGTTGCAAAACATACGGAATTTGATTGAGTATATTTAAGTGTAATAAGAGCAATTATAAGGTCAATCTTTTTATCAGCAGGTATATCTTTATTTTTTGTAACTACGTTCAAAAGCAATTCTTCGTTAATCTTAAAATTGTTTCTACCCTGTTCAAAAGTAATTCCGAAAACTTGTTTCGTTTCCTTTTCTTCAGGCACGTAGTTAGGGTCTATCTTAATAATGTTGTAACTTCCCTTTCTTTTTGCCTTTAAAATTTCAAGCGCCTTTTCTGAATAACCCGGAGCAATAACACCGTCGGAAACTTCTCTTGAAATAATTTTTGCAGTAACTTCATCACATTCGTCGGAAAGTGCGATAAAGTCGCCAAAAGACGACATTCTGTCCGTTCCCCTTGCCCTAGCGTAAGCGCAAGCCAAAGGACTGTCGTCTAAACCGTCGATATCATCTACAAAGCAAGCCTTTTTAAGTTTATCGGAAAGTGGCTTGCCAACTGCTGCTGAAGTTGGACTAACGTGCTTAAAAGAAGTAGCGCACACCATGCCCGTTGCCTCTTTAATTTCCTTTACAAGTTGCCAACTATTAAAAGCGTCTAAAAAGTTGATGTAGCCCGGTCTGCCGTTGAGAATTTCAATAGGAAGATCAGCGCCGTTATTCATATAAATTTTTGAAGGTTTTTGGTTAGGATTACAACCATATTTAAGTTCAAATTCTTTCATTATCTTATTCCTTATTGTTAAACGTTTTTATTGATAAGTCTTGTGTCTTCCTTACCCGTTTGTAAATCGGTAAAGCTTACGTATAAAGAAATTTTATTTTCTTCATTAAGCGAATTCCAAATTTCGCTCGTGAAAGCGTCGATATCGTCGCTAATAACTACTCTTTCAGGCTCACCCCTAAACGTTGGGATAGGATTGCCGTTGCATTCGTACGTGTGGATAAAATGTCCTAACCCGTCGATTGCGTCATATTCAAAAGTATATCTAAAACACTTCGTACCAACTTCGTCGCCACTTTTTAAAATACTCATTTTATAAGTGAAACCGTCGTCAAACTCTAAAATGCCGGAAATTCTTGGCGTTAAGTTAGGTGCGTCAGGCTCAAAGCAACGCGTTCTTAAAGCCTGTTCAAAAGTTTTACCGTCAGCAATAAAATCTACAACCGTATCAGTTTGGTCGCCGTTTGTTACTACCGTTTTACCAGCAAATTTTCTTACCGGTGAATAAATGATAAGCGAAGGGTCTTCAACAAGTTCAGGTTTGTGTGGGTAAATAATAATGCCGTCGTCAGTTTTATTAAAAACTCTGTTTCTACTATTTGCGCTTCTGCCCATAATAAAGTAAGCAAACACAGCCTTTTTGCCGTCGGCGCTCTTGCCGATAACAATTCCCCTGCCTGCGTATTCGTTATTAACTAAAAGGTCGCCGATTTTATCGGTCTTATATGTATTGCTCATTATAATTCTCCATTAATAATTTTCTGTGAAAGGTATTCCGTTGCCTGTGGCAAAATAATCCACTCGGCTTCTTGCATAACGCGTTTTTGCAAAACTTCAGGCGTGTCGCCGTCTAAAATTGAAACGGCTTTTTGGAAGATAATCTTTCCACCGTCGGCAATTTCGTTTACAAAGTGAACGGTTGCCCCCGTTATTTTTACGCCGTATTCAAGCGCCTTTTCGTGTACTTTTAAGCCGTAAAAGCCTTCCCCACAAAAAGACGGTATAAGCGACGGATGCACGTTGATAATTCTATTTTCGTATGCTTTAATAAAATCTTTGGTTAAAATACTCATAAAGCCTGCTAAAACAATCATGTCAATCTTTTCGTCCTTTAAGACTTTAAGCATTGCTTTATCAAATTCGGCTCTATCAGCGTAGTCCTTTTTTAACACGACAGCTGTTTTTATTCCTGCGTTTTGCGCTCTAACTAATGCGTACGCCGTGGCGTTGTTTGATAAAACTAACGATATTTTACCACTTTTAATAACGCCAGATTTTTCAGCGTCGATAAGCGCATGAAGATTTGTTCCGCCACCAGATACTAGTACGGCTATTTTCGTTACCATAAAACAACTCCGTCGTCAGACTTAATAATTTCGCCCAAGCGATAAGCGTCAACGCCGTTTGCCTTTAACACTTCGATTGCCTTGTCAACATCTTCTTTTGCAACGACAACACTCATACCTACGCCCATATTGAAGGTGTTAAACATATCTCTTTCAGGAATATTACCAACCTTTTCGATATACTTAAAGATAGGTAAAACTTTAACGTCGCTCTTTTTGATTTTTGCGCCAAAGCCTTTAGGAATACTTCTTGGAATATTTTCATAAAAACCACCACCGGTAATATGCGAAACTGCTTTGACGGTGATTTCTTTAAAGAGTGCAAGCATAGGCTTAACGTAAATTTTTGTAGGTGTAAGTAACGTTTCACCAAGGCTCTTGCCACCAAGTTCAGCAACAGGTGCTTTAATATCAGCGTTTTCTATATCGAAAACCTTTCTTACAAGCGAAAAACCGTTAGAGTGAACGCCAGAAGATGGTAAAGCTATTAAAACGTCGCCTTCAGCAATAGTTTTATTGTTTAAGATTTTATCTTTATCAACGATACCAACCGAAAAACCTGCAAGGTCATATTCGTCAACAGGATAAAAACCTGGCATTTCAGCCGTTTCACCACCGATTAACGCGCTACCTGACTGACGGCAACCTTCAGCCACGCCAGAAACAATAGCGGCAACCTTTTCTGGATAGTTTTTGCCTACTGCTATATAATCTAAAAAGAATAAAGGCTTTGCACCACAACAAATAACGTCGTTAACGCACATTGCAACGCAGTCAATACCAACCGTGTCGTGCTTGTCCATCAAAAACGCCATTTTAAGTTTAGTTCCTACCCCGTCCGTGCCAGAAACTAATACAGGATTTTTAATATCCGTCATATCCGGTGCGAAAAGCCCACCAAAACCACCGATATCTGAAACAACACCACTCGTCATAGTGCTTTGAACGTGACTTTTCATAAGTTCTACTGCTTTATAGCCTGCCGTGATGTCTACGCCAGCTGCTTTGTAACTTTCGCTAAAACTCTTTTCCATAAAATTTCTCCTTAAAAGTATGTTTTTTACCTGTTAATTATTTACTATTCTTTACCGTTCCAACAATAAGTGCAAAGTTTACACTTATCAAGCCCGATAGCCTTTTCAAGCCCCTCAAGCGACTGGAACTCTAACGACGCAAACTTGAATTTGTCGCATATCGCCTTACGCATATTCTTGCCTCTTTCAGTATTTGCGTCCAAATATTCTTCTAAATGATTAAAACCTTCTTCCCCTTCGATTTCCATTATAATTGTTCTTGTTAAAAGTTCCATTTCATTTCTAGAAGAAGTAAAATTTAAATATTTACAACTGTACATAACTGGTGGACACGCCGAGCGCATATGAACTTCTTTTGCGCCGTGTGAATATAAAAATTCCACCGTTTCACGCAGTTGTGTTCCTCGTACAATACTGTCGTCTATAAGCAATAACTTTTTGCCAGCGATTAGTTCATGTACTGGTATTTGTTTCATCTTTGCTATTTTATTTCTATCCTTTTGGCTTGAAGGGGTAAAACTTCTTGACCAAGTAGGCGTGTATTTAATGTACGGACGGGCAAACGGCCTGCCACTTTTGTTTGCGTAACCTATCGCGTGTGGAGTGCCAGAGTCAGGAACGCCTGCTACGTAGTCGATTTTACTTAAATCCATCGTCTTTGCATCCTGCTCTGCCATTATTCCCCCGTTTTCATATCTCATCATTTCAACGTTTTTACCTTCATACTTTGACGTTGAATAGCCGTAATACGACCAAAGGAATGAACAAATCTTCATTTCCTTTAACGGTGGTGAAAGTTGAGTAATGCCATCAACAGAAAGTTCCACAATTTCACCAGGCCCTAATTCTCTTTCGTCAGTATATCCCAACTTTTGATATGCAAACGATTCAAACGAAACGCAATAACCGTCGCTACACTTACCTATTAAAACGGGCGTTCTTCCAAACTTGTCTCTTGCCGCAATAATCGTACCCTTTTCCGTCATAATAAGTATCGACGCCGAGCCTTTAATTTGGTCCTGCGCATAGCGAATACCTTCGGTAAACGAATCTTTACGATTGATAAGCGCCGCTATTAATGCGTTTGAATTTACTTTGCCACCCGTCATTGTGTCAAAACCACCACCGTGTTCAGCAAAGATTTTTCGTATAATGTCGCCACCGTTTTTCACAACGCCAACCGTGCTTATAGCAAACTTGCCAAGTTGTGAATAGAACATCAACGGTTGTGGATCGGTGTCGCTTATAGAACCGATTGCAACGTTTCCTTTCATTTCCGACAGCGCTTTTTCAAACTTCGTTCTAAAAGGGGAGTTTTCTATATTATGAATTTCCCTTTGAAGTCCCAAAACTTCGTCGCAAGATGCCATACCACCCCTTCTTGCACCAAGGTGAGAATGGTAATCTGTTCCTAAAAAAACGTCTAGTATTACGTCTTTTTTACGTACTGCCCCAAAAAAACCGCCCATATAATTCTCCTACGTTAAAAAATGTTGTTTATTTATTGAATTCTTTCGCTATTTCTTCGTTCTTTTTTAAAATCTTTTCGGCTGTGGCCACTCTTTTTGCCATTAAACTATCTGCAAGTTCCTTTTCGGTTACAGCTAAAATTTGAACGGCAAGTAACGCAGCGTTTGCCGCGCCGTCAATAGCAACTGTCGCTACTGGCATACCACTTGGCATTTGCACCGTTGATAAAAGCGCGTCAAGCCCGTCGAGAGTTGAACTCTTAACAGGGATACCGATAACAGGTAACGTGGTGTTAGCAGCCATTGCACCTGCAAGATGAGCAGCCTTCCCTGCAGCGGCTATAATTACGCCAAAACCATTTTCCCTTGCGTTTTCAGCAAATTCCTTTGCTTGAACGGGCGTACGGTGTGCTGAATACACGTGTACTTCGTGTGGAACGCCGTATTCCACAAGGACGTCTATTGCTTTTTTAACAACAGGTAAATCGCTATCACTACCCATAATTAAACCAACTTTCTTCATACCAAAAATTCTCCTTCATTTAAAAAAATAAAAGGCAGTCCAAAAAAATCGGGACTGCCCAGTCGGACGACATAATAATCGTTTTCTGCTCCCTTATGGTAACCCACTTTCCGACAGTCACAAAAAACTTTTCTTTAATTACGATTATATTATATATAATCATAACAAAATAGTCAAGCAGTTATAAGCAATAATTAAAAGATTTACGCCCACAATTATAGTTTAAAAAATGTGTTTACATTTGGGCGCAAAAATGCTATAATTAAACAAAAACGGAAAGATTTTTATGAAAAGAATTGCAAAGTTTGAAAAAATAGCAAAAGAAAACTTTTTATCTACTTCTATTTACACAGAAGACGATTATAACGAATATAAGTTGCCGTTAAGGGCAACGGCTGGTTCTGCCGGATACGATTTTTTTGCTGTCAAGGATTTTATCGTTGCCCCTGGCGAAACGATTACTATCCCTACCGGCGTTAGAGCGCAGATTGAAGATGGCTGGGTTCTTAAAATTTATCCACGTAGTGGGCTTGGTTTTAAGTATAGACTTACGTTAAACAACACCGTCGGTATAATTGACAGCGATTATTATTATTCCGATAACGAAGGTCATATTTTTATCCGTATGACGAACTTGGGCGACAAAGTTTTAGAAGTTAAAAAAGGTCAAGGCTTTGCCCAAGGTATCTTTTTAGAATACGGCATTACCTATGACGACGAGGTTAATTTGGTTAGAAACGGTGGCTTTGGCTCAACCGACAAAAAATAAAATGAAGAAATTTTTAGTTAAGCTTTTTACTTTAATTTTGGCAATAAGTTTTTGCTTGCCTATTTTTGCGTGCGACGGGGACGGCTGTCAAAAAGACGGGTGTTCAGGTTGCAACGATAGATATATTGAATACGACGAAACAGGCTACTCTGCCGGTGGACGAACGATTTTTGACAAAGTTGAAGATATTGAAATTGACTGGATTACTGGTAAAATTTTGGTAAGGGTTAGCGATAGTCCCGACGTTATAATTTCAGAATGCTTATTAGCCGACGCACCGTCAAAGCCCGTTCCACTTTCAGTTACAAACGACTTAAAGAGCGACGACTTAATGAGGGTAAAATTCATTGACGGAGTTCTCTATATAAAAGAGCGTAAAAGTGGAAAGGCAACTAACCCTCCTGAAAAAATGTTGATTGTAAATATTCCCCAGACGGCTCTTTACGAATTGAAAATTAATTCCGTATCTGCCGACGTTGAAATTTCGGGTGCAACAATATACAACATAAACATCCATGCTGTCAGCGCAAACATCAATGCAACGGGTAATTTTTACCGTTTTGAGGGGGATACGGTATCGTCAAAAACGACCATTACCAGTTTTACTGAACTCAATGCAATAGAGGCGAACAGCGTTTCGGGCGACTATGAAATTTATATTCCTTCGTCCTCAAATTTTACCGTCGACACGGAATCTATCACCACTAAAATAGAAGTACTTGGGTTTAGCGACGTAAACAAAAACTATAAACGAATACGTGTTGGCACGGGCATAAACGACTACGACTTTAACGGCGTTGGTGGTAATATTAAAATTAACGCAATAAATTAAAAAACGCACCTAAATGGTGCGTTTTTATTATTCTTCTATAGTGTATTTATACAGTTCGCTTTTTGGAACGCCTCTATCTTTTGCGACCTTTTTTAAAGCGTCCTTTTTGTCTAATCCTTGCTCAATATAATAATCAATATGTTCTTTTGGCGAAAGATTATTTAATTCACACGTGGTGGATGCACCTTCAACAACAATTACAAATTCGCCACGTTGTTCGCCAGGGTATCCTTCTTTTAAACTAAACGGAACGGCTTGCTCGTAAACTTTGCTAATTTCTCTTACTGCAACAGCACGTCTATTGCCAAACGCCTCGCATAAATACCCCACCGTCTTTTCAATATCGTGTGGAGCGCAATAAAATATAAGGGTTAAATCAATATTTTTATATTTATCCAAAAACTCGCGACGGTCTTTTTGTTTTTCTGGTAAAAATCCTAAAAAACAAAATCTTCCACTGTCAAGCCCCGATAATATAAGCGCAGGAATAAATGCGCACGCGCCCGGTAAAACGGTAAACTCTATTCCTTCTTCAACAAGCATTTTTGTTAAAACGTTACCCGGATCGGAAATAAGAGGCGTCCCAGCATCTGAAATTAAAGCAATATTTTTTCCTGCTTTTAATTGTTCTATCAAATTAGCGCTACTTGCTCTTTCATTAAATTTATGGTAAGAAACAAGTGGCTTTTTTATTTCGTAAGCCGATAAAAATTTAAGTGAATGCCTTGTGTCTTCGCAAGCGATAAGGTCAACACTTTTAAGCGTTTCAATAGCCCTATAACTAACGTCTTTTAAATTACCTATCGGGGTTGAAATTATATATAGCATAAATATCCCTCTTATTGTTTGTTGGTTAAGTTTGGCAATACCGTTAAGCCCGATTTTGCTCCTTTTACTGCTTCAATCATCATTAAATACGGCTTTTGATTGTCGCCCCCTGCAATAAACTGCAAAGTTTTAGGTTCTAAACCGTTACTAACTAAACAATGTGTTATTTCAGCAAGGCGTTCTGCTTTGTTGACAAAATAAAACCTGCCTTTTGGCTTTAACAGTTTGGCTGTTTTTTGTACTATTTCAGAAAATGTCAAGCACACCTCTTCACGACAAACACGCAAGTGATAAGGTAAATTATTTACCCCCGTCCCCACCTTTTGATATGGTGGATTGCATAAAACCACGTCGTAACTATTGTGCCTATCAACCAAAATATCTTGCACCTTCACGTTATAAGTGGTAACTTTATCGGTTAAAGAATTTTCTTTAATGGTACGATTGCAAAGGTTAAAAAGTTCCTCTTGCATTTCATATAGGTCAACCGACAAGCATTTATCCTTGTTAAGCGCATAAAAATGTAAGCCAACAATACCACTACCCGAGCACAAATCGGCTACTTTTTCATTTTTCTTTGCAACGGCAAATTTGCTTAATAAAATACTGTCCGACGTAAAACGATACAAATCAGTATCTTGATAAATTATTAAATTGTCAATTAAAAGTTCTTCTTTAACAATCATAATAAATAATATAGGTATTTTGAATATTTATAAAAAGGACAAACTTTGACGTAGCGCCGTATTGCGAAGTTTATAAACATCAAGTGTTTTGTCTTTTTGTTTGGTTTTAGAAACGAGCAAGACAAGGCTCGTGAGTTAAAACAGATGAGATAGAACGTCTGTTCATCGAAGTTGTTTTAACGAAACAGCAAACGAAGTATTGCGAAGTTTATAAGGCAAAAATTACCAGTCTTCCTTTATATAACGACAAGGCTGTTTCACGTCGTCATAATAGTCCATATATTTTTCCTTATCGGTCAATGACTGTTCACGTTCGTCAAGTTCTTCTTCAGGAATAACGCCGTCGTCGTCAAGGCTGTCGGAAAGTTTCATTAAATCTAATAAAGACATTTACTTTGTATCCTTTTTAATAACGTTTTCGTACCCACCCGTGCCATAACGCACGCATTTAGATACCCTTGCAAGCGTTGCAGAAGAAATTTCAGTTTCATCTATGATTTCGTTATACGTTTTACCCTCTAAAAACATCTTTGCCGCCTTTAAGCGTTGACACATTGATTCAAGTTCCTTAATGGTGCAAAGATCGTTCAAAAAGTTTTCGCATTCTTCTTCCGTTTCAATTTTAATAAGTTCTTTATATAATTCTTTAAGCATAGGTTTATAATTTTTAAGCGTCATATCCTACACCTCTTCTTTAATAAAAAATGCTTTAGTCTTTTCCGACGTTGGATTATCAAAAATTTGTTCAGGCGTGCCCATTTCTTCAATAATTCCGTCAGCCATAAAGATAATCTTGTCCGAAACGTTGCGCGCAAACCCCATTTCATGCGTAACGATAATCATTGTTCTCCCCTCGTCACGAAGTCCTTTAATAACCTTTAATACTTCGCCCGTGAGTTCAGGGTCAAGCGCCGAAGTAGGCTCGTCAAAGCACAAAATATCTGGTTGTAGAGCAAGCGCCCTTGCAATAGCAACACGCTGACATTGACCACCAGAAAGTTCACACGGGTAGTTTGCCATTTTGTCGGCAAGTCCTACTCTTGTCAAAAGAGCCTTCGCGCTGTCCTCATTACTTTTAGCAAGTTCTTTCATTTTCTTTTTGCGTTCAAAAAGCTTTACGCCCTGCGCTTTAAGTTCGTTTTCCGACTTAATATCCATAGCAAGCGTAATGTTTTTTAATGCATTATATTGTGGGAAAAGATTAAAGTTTTGAAAAACCATGCCAAATGTAAGTTTTTTGTTAGAAATTTTCTTGCTGTCTTCAAACGGAAAGATTACGTCGCCGTCAACGGTGATTGAGCCACTATCGGCAATTTCTAAAAAGTTAAGGCATCTTAAAAGAGTGGTTTTACCGTTACCGGAAGACCCTATAATAGACACGACTTCGCCCTTGTTCATTTCAAAGGAAACGCCTTTAAGGACTTTAGTATCGCCAAAATTTTTATATATATCTTTTACTTCTAAATACGCCATAACTACACCTTATAATAAGACAATTTCTTTTCTATCCAGCCAAATATAAGCGTTAATAGGCCGACGAACAACAAATAGAACGCGCCAGCGTAGAATAACGGCCAAATAAGCCCTTCAAGCATAAATTCTTTTGCATTAAAGATAAGTTCTATTACACCGATAGTGTTCGCAAGAGAAGTATCTTTTACAAGCGTAATAATTTCGTTACTCATAGGTGGAATAATACGCTTAACAACCTGCATTAAAACAACCTTAAAAAAGATTTGCGATTTAGATAAGCCTAAAACTTGGCCGGCCTCCGTTTGTCCTTTTGAAATAGATTGTATTCCACCACGGAAGATTTCAGAAAAATACGCCGCATAATTTATCACAAAAGCCACTAACGCAGCAATGAAACGAGTTGATATCGTATTGTCAAACCAAGCCCAACCAGTATTCATAGTAGGCCATACGAATAAATTCAATAAGCCGGGAACGTAAAATATTACGAAAATTTGCAACATTAACGGCGTACCACGTAAAACCCAAACGATAATCTTAAAAAACACTCGTAACGGAGTGAACTTCGACATAGTGCATAAAGATATCAGTAAGCCTAATGGTAACGCCAAAATTAACGTAAACAAAAATAATAATATTGAAGTCGTAAACCCGTTCAATAAAGATGTGGTTACTTCAAAAAACATTTATAATTACCTTAAATATGTAGTGTAAAATTATTGAGCAAGAGCCTCTGTATTAAGATCAACGTTATATTTTGTAGCAAGCGCAGTTAACGTACCGTCAGCATATTTAGCTTTTAAGAAGGCATCAAGTTCAGCCTTGATATCGCTACCCTTTCTTAAACCAACGGCAAAAATTTCATCACCGTAACTTGCACCTTCAACAATCTTAAGGTTAGCATATTCACCACTACCTACAATGCTTTTCGCCATGGTGAAATCTATGATAGCGACTTCAGAAGTGCCTGATTTTACTTCATTTAATGCGTCGATTTGTTTTTCGACCTTTGAAACGTTAGTCATGCCTTCATCTTCTGCTACAGCTGCACCTGCAGAACCTTGTTCAACTGCAACTTTTGCGTTTTCAATTTGTTCTTTTGTAGCAATAGAACTGTCTGTCTTAACTACTGCAACTTGAGTATTTTTAGCATAAGAAACAGAGAAATCGATTTGTTCACCAAGTTCATTAGAAGCCGTCATGCCGTTCCAAATTAAATCAATCTGTTTTGATTTAATTTCAGCAACTTTTGCCGACCAAGAAATAATAACAATTTGACAGTTAACGTCAAGTTCTTCAGCAAACATTTGAGCAAGTTCTGCATCAAAACCAGTCCATTCACCAGTTTCTTCATCAATATAATCCATCGGTGGATAAACAGTTACACCAACGACGATTTTACCAGCGTCTTTTATCGCTTGCATGTCGCCCTTATCTCCACCACCACAAGCCGTCGCTGTGAAAAGGCAAGTTATGCCAAGCACTAATGCCAAAATTCTTGTAAATAATTTTTTCATTTTTTACTCCTTTTTATAAAACGAT
>JAZNVV010000019.1:0-17126 GCA_045593005.1 Christensenellaceae bacterium
CTTCGCCGTCCGTTTTAATTTCAAAACCAAAGTGATTGCCACGTGCGCTTATTTTTGCATTAACCTTGTTTTTAAGAGCGTCGGCAACTTGCTGATTAACGGAAGTTACGCTTGTATTTACAACCTTATTATCTTCAGTTAAATAACCGTATTCTACGGCAAGGTCGGTAATTTTTTCAACAACTTCATCTACAGATTTGCCCTTCAAATCGGTTTCGCCATGTAATAAAATTTGACCGTCTTCGTTTGCGCCGTATACGCTTACTACAACGTCGTTTTCATCAACAGTAAGTTCGATAGATGGGTTAATGTCTATACTAACAAACGATTGTGCTGTAGTCGTTGGCGTATTCTGCCCGTCTGAATTGTTAGCGCCATCGTTGTCGCCGTCATCATTAGAACGACAAGCAATCATTGTAAAAACCATCGCAAACGATAATATAATAGTTACGAAAAGTTTTAATTTAGATTTCATATTTTAACCTCCTGTTTTGGTTAATTTCGATTATTAAACAATTAAGATTGCACTTTTGTTGCAAATAAATAGAAAAATTTACCAAATTTCTTCCAAACCACCGTTTGAAACAAATTCCAAAAGCCATCCGTCGTAATCAAAATCTTCACGCTCTGCATCTATAACCTTGCGATTATCCGATACTTTTTTATTGAAGGTCATATTGCAAACTACTTCCTGTTTTTTAAGATAGTCGGACAAGCTTTCCGGTGCAATAGCTAACTTTTTATACGCACCAACGTCTATTTTGAAACTATTTTCTATCTCTTCTAATATTAATGAAAAATTTAAAGGCGAATCAACGGTTAATATGCGTGTTATTAATTCCGACATATTATTTGTAACGTTCATAAAAAAGGATAACATGTCGTCATATCCCCTAAAACTAGTGCCGTATTTTAGGTTGAACTGACTTCTAACGTAACTAATTTTAACATAATCACCTTTTATTAATGCCTGACCAATACTTGTTTGTGCGTCAGATACGTCAATAATAAGTCTTTTAAGCATTTCTGAAAGGTCGTTTACAGCAAACGTTTTAACAACTTCATCTATATAGGTTTGCTGTAATACTTCAAAGCCAAAATCCCCCACATCTCTAGCGCCATATAAAGTTGGTGCAGATGCCATCCAAGTCGTTAAATCGCTAACCGATTTAATATCACTAACTCCTGTACGGGTACAAAATTCAGTCAATGCAACCTCTTCGTTTAACACAGCAACTTTATAGTTATTATTCTTAAAATATTCTTTTAAATCATTATTGATTGAATTATTCCAGTCCTTCTTCCATCCACCTACTCTGCTTAATCGGATAGCATCTTGCTCATCAACGTTTAAGTAACCAAGTCTGGTAGCGTAATCTACAAAAACTTCAACTGCTTTTGAAACAGGCTTGTTTATCATTGACTTAAACCTTGTCTTATCTGCCAAAATAACATCAGCGTCGCTATTCATTGCAACAACGTTTATAGCATTGCCGTTTTCATCTAAAACGAACGTCGCTTTAGGATTAATTTCAACTGTAATTACGGCAGGAACAAAATCATCACCGTTATCGCCGTTTCCACCACCGTTTATTATAGGTATAAATACCCACGACAACGCAACTATCATTACTACTGCAATAGACGCACATGCCGTAATAATTTTACTTTTTAAACTAAATCTTGCCACCTTTTTAGTAGAATGAACGGGGGTAGAACTTTCCGTTCTATTGATAGGAGCATTTTTTACAGAATCGGAAAGCTCCGGAATAACGGTGTCTAATTCAGTTTTCCATTGTCTTTTCCAGTTTTTCATCCCTTTACCCCCTTTAAAGATTTTTTCAGTTTTTCAACTGCTCTTTTATATTTTGAAGTCACCGTTCCCGTAGGACAACCTAAAATCTCACCTATTTCACGATGACGGTAATTCCACAATACGTGCAAAGTAACAACCTGCTGTTCGTCTTCGGTTAAAACCCTTTTCATAAGGTCGGCTATTCCCTCGGCTTCAATATGTACTTCATCTGCAACGCAATCAATGTTGTCTGTGTACGTTATTCTGTCCGATTTTTTTAGTTCGTTTAAGGCGTGGTTTTTTGCTATCTGCAATATCCACGCCCTTGCGTTCGTTCCAGCGCGATACTTATCTATATTTTGTTTAATTTTCAAATAAACCGTTTGCATTGCATCTTCAGTATTTTCGTGGTGGTTTAGATAGGTGTATAAAAAAGCGTAAACACCACGTTTTGTTTCAAGATATAGCCGTTCAAACGAACTATTATCCCCTGACTGAATTTCGCAAAGAAGTTTATCTAACTCTTTTGCTTTCACTATTTTTTTGCTCCCTCGTTTATTAAACAGCAAATTTTCCTTTTTTGTTGCATTAATTTTTAAATATTTTATTTTATTTAACAAAAAATGTCAATATGTGTTTTTTAAGCAATCAGCTTAAAATTTATATTCTGAAAATTGAACGGCTAAAAACAAGGTAAAATTATTTATTATAATTTATTACAACTAAATTCATTTTAAAAATTATGGAAAAATTATATAACTAAAAATTAATGCGCCCCTTCGTAAAGGAGCGCTTTTTATATGTAACGGTTGTATGAAAGTCAACCATTTTATTTATTGCAATAAAAGTCAGACGACTCTGCTGCATTTGGTTTTCTACCGACAGACGTATTGTCTACGCGCCGATTGCGAAGTTCAGGAACGGGACTTGGCGCTACTTGATAACGATAGTCTGCACCACGACGTTTAATAAAACCTTCAATAACGTTATGTGAAGGAACAATGTCGGTTGTAGGGTTTATAATCTTTTGATATGCAAAAAAATCGCTGTCGGCAGGCAAATCATTTATACGTTTATAACTATCTAAAACCGTAGTGTACTGAACGGTATCACCTAAAATCTTTCTAACGTAATCTATGTTTTCGTGCAAAGATATAGGCGCTGGGAATTCGCCGTCTTTAATTACTTCTTGCCACTCTTTGCCTTCATACTTACGTAAAAGATCAACGGCTCTATGCAAGTGAGTAATTTCCATCTGTAAATTTTCTTCCCACAAGTTCTTAACGTATGGATCGGTTTCAGTCATATAGCACGACCAGTAAAGATAACATTCACAATATTCGTGCCAGAGCAATTTTTCAAACAGAGTTGCCGTGCTATCCATAAGCGATTCGTAATGAGAAACGTGCTCTTCTTCAACGAGCGCTATTTCTTGATATAATCGTCTACCTATATCACTTTTTGCAAAGTTAGTAACGTTCATATAATAATTCATTGTTTGCTGTTCGGCAGCAGTAATAATCATAGTGTTAAGCACCGTTTGAACGTCGCTATTTTTTGCGTCAATACAACGACGAACGTTGTCTTTTGGGCATCTATGTTCGGAAATTGTTGGTCTACCTGGCATAATTTCAGTATATCTGCCAACTAGCCACTCGGCTGCTACGCCTTCTGTCATTTCAAGCAAATTTGCGTAACGGTAAAGGTGGTCAAAGTCCTCTAAAAGCGCAAAGTCAAGCGCCGTTTTTACGTTACAGTCAAGTTCTCTTTTAGCAAGTTCGGCAGTTAAGTCTACAGCAAGTTGCTCATAACCTATTGTGTGTTCTAAAATTGTTTCGTCACACGGCTTTAATAAGGAAATTTTTAATTGTTGCTGTTTTTCAATTTCCCTTGTCATTGCAAGCTCTCGTCTTAAATCATTGTCGCATACCGAGCGCGCAAAATTATGCGAAAACCAGTTTGCCTCAAATTCCGTACCGTTCATTAAAATAATGCGCGTTTTTGTGTACGGATCTACCTCTCTTTTATTGTAAGGTTTTGGATACATTTGCTCCCAGTTTTGAAATAATTTTTCTATCGAGCGTGGTTTCTCGTTAAACGGATTCATATAAAATCTCCTTCATTTTTATAGTCACTTTTACTATATGATTTTAAAACTTTTTGCGTTACCTTGATTTTAATAAATTTATTAGATATAATAATGTTACTACTATTATAAAAATTCACAAATTAAAGGTTACATATGAAGATTTCCGAATGCAATCCGTTTGTTAGGACGGCTGAAATTCAGCCCACGTCGCTTTACGGGCAGGATATTAAAATAGCATGCGAGCACCGTATTTTTTACGTGCTTGACGGCTGTGGAAAATTAATTGTTAATGGCGAACCAAATATACTTTCCTCCAAATCACTTGTGTATTTATCCCCTGCGACTAAATTTTCTTTTGACGGGGAAATGAAGATTATACTCATAAACTTTGACGTTACCCGTAACGCTATTAGTAAAAAAAGCCCTCCTTGCCCGTTAAAAGAAGGTGCATTTAATAAAGTGGACGTATTTGACGATACCGTTATAGATGAATTGCCTACCAAAGTAATTATTGACAACGGTTTACGTTATGAAAATAATTTGCTAAATATAGTTGAATTTTTTACTATTAAAAACGTATTTTCAGATGCAACAACAAGCGCTATATTAAAGGAAGTGTTAGCGCAAATTGCAACGAAAATTTTTCAGTCTGTAAGTAGCGAAACATTTCTTGCCGAAAAAATTTATGGCTATATAAAGTTAAATTCCACCACAATAAAAAGCATTGACGACGTCGCTAACGCGCTTGGCTATCACCCCGTTTACGTCAGCTCCGTATTTAAAAAAGTTACTAAAAAAAATCTTCACCAAACAATTTTTGAAGAACGAATTAGGCTATCTTTAAAGTGGCTAACCCAAACTACGCGCAGTATTGAAGATATAGCGCTTGAAACTGGGTTTTCGTCGCGAAGTCATTTTTGCACGGTTTTTAAAGAGCATATGGGCGTAAGTCCGTTAAAATATAGAAATTCAAAATTACATAACAAATAAAAAAGACTACTTTTTTGTAGCCTTTTTTTACATTAACGGTGCGAATATTCTGATAAACGATCTTATAAGTTTTCTAAAAACGCCTATCTTATTTACGTCCTCGGTAACTTTTATACATTTTTTAAGAGTTTCGTCAAAGTCAGCCTTTATATCTTTTATTATATCGGTCTTATACATTAATACGCCGTTTTCAAAGTGGTGGACCAAACTGCGATAATCAAGGTTTATCGTGCCAAGCATAGCATATTCGTCGTCGATAAGGTAATTTTTTGCGTGAATAAAGCCTGGCTCGTATTCATAAATTTCAACGCCACATTTTAAAAATCTATTGTAAAAACTTCTTGTCATGCCAAATACAAACTTTTTATCCGGTATGTGTGGAACTATTATTTTTACGTCAACACCACGTAAAGATGCGTTTTCAATACTGCTTGACAAGTCGTTGTCAATAATTAGATACGGCGTCATAATATACGCATATTTGTTTGCATTATTTAGCATTTGTTGAATAACGCTTTTACCCACGTAACGTTCAAACAATGGTCGTGGTCCGTCGGTGAACGGTATTACGTAACCACTACCATTAACACTACAAGCAGGATACCAGTCATCCCTAACTGGTGGAAGTTTTTTTACGTTAATACCAAAGTCAAAAACAAACGTTTTAGTTAATTCCCACACGGCTTCGCCTTCAAGCCTAACGGCAGTATCTTTCCAATGTCCAAAGCGCTTGCGTTCGTTGACATACTCGTCGGCAATATTTATACCACCTGTGTAACCTATATAGCCGTCAATTACCGTTATTTTACGGTGGTTACGATTGTTAAATTCATTATCGGCTTGTCCACGCAAACGAGCAAACGGTGATGCTTTTATCCCGTGCTTTTTTAATTCCCTCCAGTATGCCCCTGGCAAAGTTTTCATACAACCTATATCGTCGTATAAAACCTGCACGTCAACGCCTTGACTGGCTTTTTCAATTAAAATTTCAAGTATCGAATCCCAAAACTTGCCTTCTTCTATAATGAAATATTCCATATAGATAAATTTTTCGGCTTTTTTTAGGTCTTCAAGAAGCGATTTCCACATATCTTCGCCAAGTGGAAAATATTGCAACTTGGTATTTTTAAACACGTTCGCCGAAGAAATTTTTACAGTCATTTTAAAAAGACTGCCGGCTTCAACGCTTTGGGTGTCAATTTCTTCAATAATTTCGTCGTTTGATTTTTTGTAGAAGTTGTTGGCAATAAGTTGCGCTCTTTTTATAAACTTCTTCTTAAAACTGCGTTTATAGAACATAAAATACAGCATAAATCCAGCGACGGGAAGAATAAGCACAAATAGTATCCACGGAACTTTATAGTCAGGGTTATCGTCGGAAGATATTATCTTTAATACGCACATTCCAGAAGTTATCATTGCAAGTATATAAAAATAAGGAACGTACATACATAAAGCAACGACTATCCCTATAATTGCAACGATTTCTAAAACCGTCAAAAGCATAGCAACGATAAATCTTCCAGGAATATATGAAATTTCCCTTTCGACTGTTTTTTTATTAAGTTTATATCGTATAACTCTCTTCATAATAATCCACGTGCAAAATATTATATCACAAACTTTTTAAATTTTCAACAACGTATTAATAAATATAAATTTTGATAATAATTGTTAATTTTCCTAATTATTGCAAACAAACGTTAAATAAGGGTTAAAAAATGCAAAATGTCTATTTTTTATCGATTATTAACTAAAAAAATAATATTTTCATATATAAAAGTGAAAGATTTAATAAGTTTTTATACAGTTTGCTTGACTTTATTTTGCGTCGTATGGTAATATACCATTAACAATCATAGAGGCGCACTTTAATAAGAGTAACCATTACGCGTCATAACGGCTAGGTTAGCGTGTGGCAAAAGGATTAAGTGCCGAAAGATGTGGTTTTGCAATCCACGTCTTGGTTTGTCAGATAATATCTGACCGACTGTCGCATTTTGCGGAGGGCTATGTGTTCATTTTTTAAGGAATATTTTTTATTTATTCCCTAAATTTTAAGCACAGCGTCCGTTATCGGACGTATTTTTATTGCAAAATGACAAACTGCCAAAAACTATAAGGAGTATGTTATGAAAAAAACTATTTTCACGGGCGCTGCAACTGCGCTCATCACACCTTTCGATAAAAAAGGTAAAATCGACTACAATAAATTTGGTGAACTTGTTGAATGGCAAATTTCACAAGGGATTAACGCGTTAGTTGTTTGTGGAACTACTGGCGAGGCGTCTTGCCTTTCCGACGAAGAACATCGCGCGGCAATTTCTTTCGTCGTTCAAAAATCTGCAGGTAGAGTTCCTGTTATCGCAGGAACGGGCAGTAACGACACCGATTACGCTATTTCCCTTACAAAGCACGCCGAAGATGAGGGCGCTGACGCTATACTTTTAGTTACGCCATACTACAATAAAGCAACGCAAAAAGGGCTTATTAAAATGTATAACGAAATTGCAGACAGCACTTCGTTGCCTATAATTTTATACAACGTTCCATCACGTACGGGGGTAAATATTGAGCCTTCTACATATGTAGAACTTGCAAAACACCCTAATATCGTTGCTATTAAAGAGGCTGGTGGTAATATTTCAAAAATTGCCGAAACTGCCCTTTTGGTTGGCGATAAACTTGATATTTACAGTGGTAACGACGACCAAATTGTTCCAGTAATGTCGCTTGGTGGCAAGGGCGTAATATCCGTGCTTTCTAACGTTCTTCCAAAAGAAACTGTTGCAATTTGCGAAAAGTTTTTATCGGGCGACGTCGTTGGTAGCCGTGAATTACAGCTCAAATTATTGCCACTTATAAACGCGTTGTTTTGTGAAGTTAACCCTATTCCTGTTAAGGCTGCTATGGCAAAAATGGGCTTTACTGAAAACGTTTTACGTTCACCACTTTATCCTATCGAACCTGATCACGACAGCATTTTAACAAAACGCATGATTGAGGCAGGCGTTAAATTTTAAGGAGTTATTATGAAAGTTATTATAACGGGCGCTAAAGGCAAAATGGGTGGCCACACGATAGACACCGTGCAAGCTTTTGGACACGAAGTTTTTGCTTGCGTTGACGCTTTTTATGAAAAAAACGAAGGTAATAAATACCAAAATATTGCAGACGTTCCACAAGGCGCGGACGTTATTATAGACTTTTCCTTCCACACGTTAGTCCCTGCGATATGCGAATACGCTGTTAAAAACAACGTTCCAGCAATTATTGCTACTACGGGGCTTACCGAGGACGAACTCAAATCAATTAACGACGCGTCTAAATCGGTTGCAATATTTCGTTCGGGCAACTATTCTTTGGGCATAGCAACGCTATGCTCGGTTGTAAAGAAGGTTGTTTCGGCCTTCCCTAACGCTGATATTGAAATTATTGAAACGCACCACAACAGAAAAGTGGATGCTCCAAGTGGAACGGCAGTAATGCTATTTGACGCCGTAAAAGAAGTTAGACCAAACGCCGTTCGTGTTGACGGTAGATCTGGCATGCAAAAAAGAGCGTCTGATGACGTTAGCATAAACTCTATCCGTATGGGCAATATAGTCGGCATACACGAAGTTAAAATTTGTACCGAAAACGAATGTATTACCCTAAAACACGAGGCATTTGATAGAGCAATGTTTTCACAAGGGGCTGTTAAAGCGGCTGAATTTATTTTAGACAAAGCCCCTGCTTTATACGACATGACGTCATTATTTAACGAATAATTACAATTTTGGTAGCGCTTGACCAAACCGTTGCGCTCAAAATGCTACCATTTTAATTTTTACATTAAGGATTAATCGATATGCTTCACACAAATTTATCGATAAACGAAAAAGGTCATTTAACCCTTGCTGGCGTTGACACGACCACTCTTGCTAAAGAATTCGGCACACCACTTATGGTTATGGATGAAGAAAGAATTCGCAATAATTTTGCAGTTTATAAAACTGCTATGGCAAAATATTTTGGTAACGATAGTCACCCTCTTTTTGCTAGCAAGGCTTTTTCATCAAAATATATTTATCGTATTGCAAAGGAAGAAGGCGTCGGCATTGACCTTGTTTCTTGTGGTGAACTTTACACAGCTTTATCTGCTGGCTACAACGTCAGCAATGCATACTTCCACGGAAACAATAAAACCGACTGGGACATTAACTACGCTATCGAATGTGGCGTAGGCCACTTTGTTGCCGACAACCTTAACGAAATTGATAAGATTGACGAAATTGCTCTTAAACACGGGATTATTCAACCGATATTATTAAGACTTTCGCCAGGCATTGACCCACACACGCACGCAGCTATAACGACCGGTCAAGTTGACAGCAAGTTTGGCGTAGCGATAGAAACGGGACAAGCCGACGAGGCTGTAAAATATATTTTAAATAAGAAAAACGTTCGTCTTGACGGTTTCCATTGTCATATAGGCTCGCAAATTTTTGAAATTAAACCGTTCACCGACGCCGCTAAAATTATGATAAAATATATTGCTCACCTAAAAAAAGATTTTTCTTTTACCACAAACATATTAAACCTAGGTGGAGGCTTTGGCGTAAGGTATATTGAAAGTCAACCTGTCATTGATTATTCTCAATTTATTAAAGACGTTTCCGTGTATATTAAAGAGGAAGTTTCAAAAAGTGGCATTAAAATGCCGACTATAATTATGGAACCTGGTAGAAGTATTGTTGCAGATAGTTGTTTGACACTTTACACCGTAGGTGGCACTAAAGAAATACCTGGGTTTAAAAATTACGTTTCGGTTGACGGTGGTATGGGGGACAACCCAAGATACGCATTATATCAATCGGACTACACCGTTTTGCTTGCTAACAAGATGAACGAAAAACCTACTTTTAACTGTACCGTTGCTGGCAGATGTTGTGAAAGTGGTGACCTTTTGCAGGAAAACGTTATTCTTCCTAAACCGTGCCGTGGTGATATCCTTGCCGTTTTGGTTACGGGCGCATATAATTATTCAATGGCAAGCAACTATAATAGACTTTGCAGACCTATGGTAATAGGTATAAAAGACGGTAAACCGTTCAAAATAATAAAACGCGAAACGTTTGACGACCTTATAAAAAACGATTTATAAAAATAAAGGAAAATAAAATGGATTTACAAAAACTTCGCGAAAAAAAATGTTTTATTTGCGATATGGACGGTGTAATTTATCACGGTAATAGAATTATCCCTCACGTTAAAGAATTTGTAGAATGGTTGGAAAAAAGTGGTAAAAACTATCTTTTTTTAACAAATAGTTCGGGGCGTTCACCAAAAGAGCTTGCTCAAAAACTTGCTCGTATGGGATTAAACGTTGGTGAGGACCATTTTTACACAAGCGCTTTAGCGACGGCGTCTTTTTTGAAAAGTCAATGTCCTAACGGCTCTGTGTACGTTATCGGCGACGCTGGGCTTACTGATGCACTTTTAGAGGCTGGATTTACTATTAACGACGTTAACCCTGACTACGTTGTTTTTGGAGAAACGACTTCGCTTAATTACGAAAAGATTGAAAAGGCTGTAAGGCTTATTTTTAACGGAGCAAAACTTATCGGAACAAATAACGATTTAACCGATCCTGGTGAACATGGAATAATTCCTGCGTGCAGGGCGCTTATTGCTCCTATAGAATTGACGACGGGCAAAACTGCATACTACGTTGGTAAGCCTAACCCACTTATGATGCGCCACGCACTTAAAAAGTTAGATTGCCATAGAGTTGATGCAGTTATTATCGGGGATAGAATGGACACCGATATGATTGCTGGGATAGAAAGCGAACTTGACACCGTTTTGGTATTGTCAGGAATTACGTCATTAGAAGATATAAATAAATTTTCCTACCGTCCTAAATACGTATTAAAAGACGTTGGTGAAATTATAGGTTTAACCGATTAATTTATTTTAAAAATAAAACTTTTACAAAGGAAAACTCTTCAATGAGCGACTTAACGCATATTTTATACACGTGCATATCTAGTGTAATATCAGCCGTGCTAATTATTTTAGCAGGCCTCTTTATCAAAACCGATAAAAATAAAGATAGATTTTTAAAGTTTTGGGCAATAATTACCGTAATTATACATTATAGCATTTTATACGTTGAGTTCTTTACCGTAGGCACGGCAAAAGCTGGCGATAGTTTATTACTGCCGGTATATCCTTGCAATATCGCAATGTGGATGCTTGTTATTGTTGCTTTCATTAGAAAAGATCGTAAGATTTTTACACCACTTGCTATTGTAACTTTCTACTTGGGAGTAATCGGTGGTGTTGTTGGCATAGTATTAAACGAAAATTATATCAGCAATCCTTCCCTAGCCGATTATAACGTACTTAAAGGACTATTAAGTCATTCTACAATGCTTATAGGTTGCATTTATTTACTGGTCGGAAAATATATTAAAATAAGAGTATCTAATATGCCAGCCATTATCGGTGGACTGCTATTTCTTCTTTTAGACGGATTAGTTATGATAGGCTTATTTAGATTATTTATTCCTCATATTAATCCACCAAACTGTATGTATTTGCTCGAAAACCCTTTCCCTCAAATTCCTTGGTTTAACTCTTGGATTTTAGGTGGGGCTTCTGCATTAATCTTATTTATTTTTACAGTTGTTTACGAACAATTTGCCGTTGAAAAAGGCAAGCGCTGGTATAATATAATTGCAAATAAAATTAAATCATTTAAGAAAAATTAACTAATAAATAAATATCCCCACGTCAAACGTGGGGTTTTTCTTTAACGGGTAAAACCCTACGTTACCAGCCACCCTTGAGCAAGGGTATTGAGGTCTGCCATTTGCATTTACTTAAACGGACTTTCTGGATAATCTATCCGTAGTTGTTCGCCTAGTTTATCTTCTTCTAACTGACCTGCTATGTATTCTTTTATCGCTTTGGTGTTTTTGCCTACCGTATCTACATAATATCCTTTACACCAAAACTCTCTGTTGCGATATTTAAACTTGAGATTCCCCCATCGTTCATATATCATTAAACTACTTTTACCTTTTAAATATCCTACAAAACTTGACACTGCCATTTTTGGCGGAATCTCAAGCAACATATGTATATGGTCTTTACATATTTCTGCTTCAATTATATTTACGCCTTTCCATTTACACAATTCTCGTAGAATTGCCCCTATTTCTCTTCCCTTTTCTCCAAGCATAGCAACTCGCCTATATTTTGGTGCAAATACTATGTGATATTTGCAATTCCACTTCGAATGTGCTAAACTATGTATGTCATTCATACTTTGATGACCTCCTTTTGATTTTTTGTTGGGTTTGCAGACCTCAACTTTATTATATCAAAAGGAGTTTTTTTGTTCAAGAATCATAGGATTAACCTTTTTTGAACCCCGTGTCTAACACGGGGTTTTCGCTATACAATAAAAAGCCGTATCTATTGTACGGCTTTTTAATTTGTAAATTTTTTGCAACTAAAAAGCCAACGCTAACGTTGGCTTTTTTATACATTATTTTGCTAAATATGCTTCTTTTTCTTCAAGACTTCTTGCAGAAAGCGTCATTTCCGTTTCAGCATCAAAGAAATGAGCGTGAATCATATCTAAACCAAGTTTTATAATGTCGTCCTTTCTTGTCTTTGAACGGCTATCAACACGCGCAATTAAAGTAGAAGTATCGTCAACTAACAAGCTTTCGTCACCTTCAGCTTCTTGAGCAGCCTTTGTCTTGCAGTAAAGTAAAGTTTCTGCACCAAGCATTTCAGCAACGTCAACTCTAACCTCAATCGTAGGAGCGCCCGTCATCTGGATATATTGAGGATCGTCGTGTAAATCTTCAGGTCTGATACCAAAAATAATAGGCTTGCCTGTATTAATATACTTTTCAGGTTCGTACATAAGTTTAACTTTGCTCTTTGGAACAAGAACTTTATCCGTACCGAATTGAACGTAAACAGCCTTGCTATCCCCAACAAGCGTACCTTCAAAGAAGTTCATTTGTGGAGAGCCGATAAAGCCTGCAACGAACTTATTGATAGGATAATCGTATAAGTTTTGTGGAGCGTCAACCTGTTGCATAAAGCCGTCTTTCATAACAACAATTCTCGTACCCATTGTCATTGCTTCTACTTGGTCGTGGGTAACGTAAATAAACGTCGTTGCAAGTCTGTGGTGAAGTTTAGTGATTTCCGTTCTCATTTGCGCACGGAGTTTAGCGTCAAGGTTTGAAAGTGGTTCGTCAAGTAAGAATACTTTTGGTTCACGAACGATAGCACGACCTAACGCAACACGCTGTCTCTGACCACCAGATAATGCTTTTGGTTTTCTTGAAAGGTATTGTTCAATACCTAAAATTCTTGCTGCTTCTTTAACTTTTGCATCAATTTCGTCCTTTGGCATCTTGCGAAGTTTAAGACCGAAAGCCATATTGTCATAAACTGACATATGTGGATACAAAGCGTAACTTTGGAATACGAATGCGATATCTCTGTCTTTAGGGGAAACCGTATTCATAACCTTGTCGCCGATACGAAGTTCGCCTGAAGAAATTTCTTCAAGACCAGCTATCATACGAAGAGTTGTTGACTTACCACAACCAGATGGTCCTACGAATACGATAAATTCCTTATCTTCAATATCAAGATTGAAGTCAGTAACTGCAACGTTACCAGAAGGATATACTTTATAGATGTTTTTAAGTTGTAAACTTGCCATATTAGCATCTCCATTAAATAGTTTATTTCTTGCAATATTATTCTACTACATATCTAGAATATATTCAATTACAAATTACCCAAAATATAAGCAGTAAATTCTGTAAACTTGCACAAAAACGGAATAAAACGATATAAAAACTAATCTGCTTTATACAAACCCTTTGTAAAATGCTGGTTTTTTGACTATTTATGTCAGTTAATCGAGTTCGTCCAAGGTTAGTTCGTACGAAGGAACGACTTCCTTCATAAAGAATTTAACTTCCTGTCTCTCGCACCCGTCAAGTTCCTTCTTTATAGATTTTGACGCCTTGACGTATTCTTTATTGCCAGACTTTAACTCGTCTATACATTTTAAATAGGCTGAAATCCTGTCTGCATACTTAACAATGCGATATTCTTCAGTATCTTCGTCGGGTAAAACGTACGTGGCGTAATCTTCCTTAACTTCTTCAGGGAGCATCTTCAATAGACGCTCGCAAGCTGTGCGTTCAAGCCCCTTGTACGCCGTTTTAATTTCCGGATTGAAGTATTTTATAGGCGTTGGCAAATCGCCAGTTATAACCTCGCCCGTTTCGTGATACTGCGCTAACAGAACGCATTTGTTCACGTCTACGTTACCACCAAACTTTTTATTTTTAAGTAACGCTAATGCGTGCGCAATGGTCGTAACCTGCCAACTGTGTTCCATAATATTTTCTTCTTTGACCGAATACATAAGCGACCAGCGTTTAATGTGCTTCATACGGTTTAAGAAAGCCCAAAATTTATACATATTCCTTCCCTCTTTTTTGTTTGGATATTTATTGTAACATAAAAGCCCCTCTTTTGCAAGGGGCTACGTTTATTATTCTCTATCAAATGAAGTTTAGGATAGCTTTTTTATTTCGTTACGGAAATTTTTTGAAGAAAAGATTATTGCTCCAACTATCGTTACTAAAACTACGTCAATTAATACGTAAGTGTTGTACACGACGCTATAAAGCCAAATGTTTTCAGCGCCGGCATCAAGAGCGTACGCACCAAAAGCAAACACGCCCGATAAAACGTGTGCAACGTATCTTAAGCCACCTCCTATAAAGGCGCTTAACGCAAATTTGACTTGTGGAATATTATCTAATTTGTGATATTTAGATAAAATACCAGCAAAACCAGTCATTGCAAAGGCGATAGGATAGTCCAAAAGGAACTGCGCACCATGCACGATAAACGGGTCTTGTAACGCCTGCAAAAGTCCGTAAACAAGTCCGACGATTAAACCCTTTTTAATGCCGTAAACGTACGAGAACACCATTATAGGCAACATAGAAACAAGTGTTACAGAGCCTCCGAAAGGAAGTTCAAACAACTTTATAAAAGACAACGCAAACGATAGCGAAACGCATACGCCTGCCATTACAATGCTTTTAGAATTAAAAGGCTTTTCATCATGATTTCCAAAAATATGAGCGCAGACGATAGCCCCTACAACTAACAAAACGGCAGAAATATATAGCACCGTCTGGTTGAGATTGCCATACCCGTCGGTGTAATAGCCGTCCCCTTCAATATTGCGTGAATAAAAAATTGCAATGGTAATGAGAGTAACTATAAGCGAAACGCCACATATAGCGCCAGTAAGGTAACCTATTTTTTTAGAAAGATTTGGCAAAACTTTGCTTATGATAAAAAGCGTTACGAAAGAAATTAGCGATAAAACAAGCGTAATTAAAACGGGAATAAACACTAACGGAATTATATCCTTGCTTACCCAGTTATTTTCAAGATAACTGGCGTCGTAATGCTTAATAATGTCAAGAATAAGCATTGTAATTCCAACAACAAAAGCATACGCCACAAGCCCTATTAATGCCGTTTTCGTTACAGAAGAGAAAATTTCTCTTTTAACGAAAAACGTTACAAGGCAAGTTAAAACTACGCCTATAATTACCCCTATCGTGAGCCATTTAACAATAGGCTCTGCTTTGTCCACAGCATAGGTGGAAAGTAAATTAAAAAACATAAAAAACTCCTCTTCGCCACAAATGCAGTCGGTCAAAATAAAAAATGCCACCTTAAAAATAAGGTGGACGAAACGACAACTTTCCTTCAAGCATTACCTTGCGGATTCAATGGTATAATCTCAGCCTTTCGGCACCCATAGCGAATATTTTATTTGTAATTAGATTATACTATATCATTTTTATTGCGTCAAGAATTTTTTTATGCTAACATTAAATAAATCTTAAAGGGGCTAATTATGAACGAAAAACTTCTAAATCAAATTGATTTTATTGTAAAAATTGACGAAATGAAAAACGTTTTAAGACGTAATATTAATATTTCCATTAATAGACGTGAAAACGACGCTGAACACAGTTGGCATTTAGCAGTTATGGCTATGCTTTTTAAGGAATATTCAAGCGAAGTAGTCGATTATGATAAAGCAGTTAAAATGTGCCTCGTTCACGACCTTGTTGAAGTCTACGCTGGCGATACTTTTTGCTGGGATGCAAAAGCCAACGAAAATAAAGCAGAAAGAGAAAAACTTGCTGCCGATAAACTTTTTGGCTCTCTATTAGGCAGTCAGGGCGACGAAATTCGCTCCCTTTGGGAAGAATTTGACAGCATGTCTACCCCTGAATCACGTTACGCCAACGCTATGGATAGGCTACAACCGTTCATACTTAATATGCACACCGAGGGACACACTTGGCGCCTTGCAAACACTACTTTTACGCAAGCAATCGGTAGATTTGGTATGATTAAAGATATCCTTCCTATCGTTTGGAATTACGTTGAAGAAAATCTTGAAATAGCAATTAATAAAGGCTGGATTAAGGATGATAGAAGATAAAAATTTGTAAAAATTTACAAAATGAAAATAATTTTCACTATTTTGATAATTTGTAATATTTTCAAGCGAAATCATAACAAATATGAAAATTTTTTACATTATTTTACAAATTCTTTATTAAATTACTTTACAAAAAAATTTAATTGTTGTAAAGTATACGTGTCAAAGGCAAGTGGCTTTTGACAACGCAAAATCGCTCATCATTTTCCCCCTTATCATATATTATTCAGAAAGCAATTGACAGGAGTTGATTGCTTTTTGAATTTTAAATTGCATTTGAAAAATGCAATTTAAAATCTTTTTTATTCAGGTGTTTACTATGAGTTATTAAGTATGTATCGCACTTAATTTGTATCAAGTTATTAGTAAATATAAAAAAGCATTGCAAAAAGCAGAATTTTTCAATCAATTTTACTTACTTGGCAATTATGAGTTGTTTATCAGCCTTGCACTTAACTTGTATCAAGTGATTAGCATCTGTAAAATTGCATTTTAATAATATTTTAGCAAAATCTTTTTTATTCAGGTGTTTACTATGAGTTATTAAGTATGTATCGCACTTAATTTGTATCAAGTTATTAGTAAATATAAAAAAGCATTGCAAAAACAAAAAAATTTTTCAATCAATTTTACTTACTTGGCAATTATGAGTTGTTTATCAGCCTTGCACTTAA
>JAZNVV010000020.1:0-21041 GCA_045593005.1 Christensenellaceae bacterium
AATTGTAAAAATTAAAAAAACAATACTTATAAATAAAAAAGAACCTAGACAAATGCCAAGTTCTTATATGAAACGGCTGAAAATATAGCCAAGTAGTTGTTACTTAATTTCGTTTCCATCTTTCTTTAACAAGTAATTCTTTTTAATAAAATGATTATACGTAAATATGCCTGCTAAAAAAAGTAGCAGTAGCCCCACCCAAATCGCAATTATAACAGGAACTATCCCAGTAAAAATGTCGCCTATCATAGCAATCATTACGCCGTCGGCAAACGTCCAGTTGCCTTCAAAGAAAATCATATGAAAAATTTCAAAGGCAAGGTTCCAGTTTATTAGCGCAAACAACCCTATAAGGGCAAGTACGGCAAATAAACAAATAAGTGTAATGAAAGGGGTTTTACGTAATTTGCAATATTCTTTTCTAAATATTATAATTAACGTAAGTCCTAATAAAAAGAACACACCACCTATGCCTACAAGTGTAAAGCCACCCTTAAAAACACCCTGCACGTCAGCCATATGGTCAAGTTCGTTTTCATTAAATAATTTATATTCTTCCCCGTTAATAGTCGGGTTAAGGTTTTCTTCAAACCCCATACAGTAAAGCATTGTGTGATCCATAAGGTCAAGAAGTTGCTCGTCTGTTAAATTTTTAAGATAATCGTATTCTTTATGGTGCGTATAATAATTAAGATAAAAGCGCTGGTTTTGCACAAATTCAAGAGTATTGTTCTTCTCAAATTGATTAGCGTAAAACGCCCTTGAATTAGAGGGGGCAATTACTGCTACAAAGCCCGATAATAGGAAAAAACCTATCGTCATTAATACTATCGAAATCGCAAATAAAACACTTTTTATCTTCATTTTTTCACCTTTAATACATTATACACCTAATACGTAATACTGTCAAGAAAATTAATTTATTGAACTTGTTTGAGGCTAACGGTTGTGTGAAAATTGACCATATTATAGTAAAATATGATTATTTTATTGCTTTTAACGGTAAAAAATGATATAGTTACTATATGGAAAAAGATTACAAGTTAAAATTTGAATTAGTTCCCGACGGGTGTTGGCATTATAACTTAAGAAGCATTTTGTCAAAAAAACAATGGGATTATATTCGCCACGTTGCGTACAAAGAAGCTGACGGTAGGTGTATGATTTGTGGGCGAAAGGTCAACCGATTAGAGGCGCACGAACGCTGGAGTTATGATGAAGACACTGCCACTTGCATTTTGTCGGACGTGATAGCAGTTTGTAGTATGTGCCATCAAGTTATCCATATCGGAAGGACGCAACTTATGGGCAAAGGAGAACGGGCTGAAGACTGGTTTATGCGCGTCAATAAATGCTCCTACGTAGATATGCGCGCTGAACTTGGCAGAGCAAATATCGACCATATTAGACGGAACAAAATTTCCGAATGGAAGTTAGATTTATCCTACTTAAAAAGGTATATAAGCGAATAAAAAACTCGCTCTTTATGGAGCATATTGATAGACAACGGTATGATGAAAATGAACCATATATTTACTTTTAACGGGCAAAAAATTGAATATGAGTTAACATATAAAAGAGTTAAAAACGTCAATATTAGGTTAAAAAACGACGGAAAGATATATGTATCAGCACCAAATGGCATTAAACTTACGTTTGTCGAAAAAGTTATTAAAAAGAACTTTGATAAACTTATAAAATTACAAAACAAATATAGTAAAAAGGACGACGTTTTGTTTTTATACGGAAAGGAATATTATAGAGAAGATTTAGCCCTAAATGGTGTAACGAATTTTAAAGATTATATAAAAGCAGAGGCATTAAAAACGTTGCCAAAAATCTTTGATAGCGTATTTAATAAGTTTGCAAGTTTTAATCTTAAAAAGCCACAATTATCATTTAAGTTTATGACGACGCGTTGGGGGAGTTGTAACTTTGTTAAAGGGAAAATCAACTTAAATATTTGCCTTGTATGCGCTCCGATTGAGGCTATAGAGGCAGTTGTTGCGCACGAAATAGCGCATCTTATTTATGGAAATCACTCAAAGCAATTTTACGGTGTTTTATTATCAGTTATGCCAGACTATTATATAAAGCATAGACTTTTAAGAGTTAAAAATTATATAATTTAACAAATAAAAAATTGTAAAAGGCAGTCCACTTGGACTGCCTTTTTTGGTTAAGATATATGTTTTATATGGTCCATTCACCATTGTCAAAAATAACTTCCTTTTCGCCAGTTTTTGTTGTTGCAACAATTTTAGTATCGGCTGTGCCTATCATAAAGTCAACGTGTTCAACAGAGTCGTTTAAGCCTTTTTCTAAAAGCTCCTTTTCGCTCAAATTAAACCCGTTTTTGACGCTTGACGGATAGCCTTTGCCTATTGCTAAATGACAACTTGCATTTTCGTCAAAAAGCGTGCTGTAAAATAGTATGCCAGACTTTGCAATAGGTGAGTTTTTGCCTATTATAGCAACTTCGCCAAGGTAATGCGTTCCTTCGTCCGTTTCAATAAGTTGTTTTAACGTTTCATAACCTTTTTCAGCCGTAAAGTCGGTAATTTTACCGTCTTTAAAAGTAATCGAAAAATTATCTACTACGTTGCCGTTTACGGCAAGGGGTAAAGCGTTTTTTAAGACGCCGTTAACCTTATTTTTGTGTGGCGCTGTAAAGACTTCTTCCGTAGGCATATTAGCAATAAATTCTACCCCGTCTTGCGCCTTTTCTACAGCAGGACACCACACGTGGTCGTCGCAAAGCCCAACGTGTAAATTTGTTCCGTTACTTGAAGTAAAATGGAGTTCGGAATAGTTTTTGCTATTTAAATAGTCGGCGTGAGCGTTGAGTTTTTTAACGTGATTTGTCCACGATAGAACGGGGTCAGCGTCGTTTAATCGCATAGTCATAGCGATAGCGTTAGTCAACTTTTCAACAGAATTCACGTCGCCGTCAAATACCATATCTGCCCATTTTTTGCTTGGAGCAGAAATCACGCACCAACGGATAGCGTTCGCCATAACTCCGTCGTGATATTTTTTTATTGCTTTGACTTTTGCGCTAATGTGTTTTGAAATTTTTTCTTCATCAAGTCCACTATACGCCATAGGGTCGTCGGAATCTATACAAACGTAACAAGCGTTTTCGTCAATAAGCGCCTCTTTTTGCATCACAAACCATTTAGGAATTTGACACAAATCCTCCGTTTTAGCGTAGATGTAGTTAAGCCTATCTGCTTTTTGATTTTGCCACGTTATATGAACGGTTTTAGCACCACGTTTATACCCTTCTTCAGCGACGATTAAACCAAAATCTTCACATTCAGTTGGACAAATAATTTCAAGATGTTGTCCTTTTTGTAAATTGACGCCAAACCTAATGGCAAGTTCGGCATATTTAGTATAAAAATCTTTCATAATTGCTCCTATAAATTATATTTTATAATTTAACACATATATTGCCAAAAGTCAATCGTATGATTTTTCGCTTTTTGATTAATAATTAAAACATTGACACGTGCATATTTTAATAGTATAATTAATTATATTTTATATAAGGTGAAAAATGTCAGTTCTAAATTCTATTACAAATACTTCCGATATTAAAAAACTTTCCATACGTGAACTTGAACTTTTATGTCAAGAGATTAGGGAAATAATAATAAAAACGTCGCTCAAAAACGGTGGACATTTGGCGTCTAACTTGGGTGTAGTTGAAACTACGCTTGCCCTTTACTACGTCTTTGATTTTCCGTCCGATAAGTTAATTTTTGACGTGGGGCATCAATGCTATACCCATAAAATTTTATCGGGCAGGGTATCGGAATTTTCTACTTTGCGCACAGAAAACGGAATTTCAGGCTTTCCTGACAGCGACGAAAGTCCTTTCGATACACTAACTTCCGGCCACGCAGGTAACGCCGTTGCCGGTGGGCTTGGCATATGTTTTGGTAGAGATACGCTTGGCGAAGATTATAAGGTAATAAGTTTTGTGGGCGACGCCTCTTTAACAAACGGCTTGTCGCTTGAAGCAATGAATTCAACCGAAGAAAAACCTGACAACTTTATAGTTGTGCTTAACGATAACGGAATGTCTATTGCAAAAAATGAAAACGGCCTTTATAAAAGCATAATAAATAGCACTACAAAGCGCCCGTACCTTGCTATTAAAGGTGGTGCTAAAAAACTGTTCGGCAAAAGTCGTTTTGGCAGAATGCTTTCTAGGGGCAAGGATTTTTTCAAAAGGCTCTTTAACCCACACATCTATATCGACGATATGGGTTTTAAATACGTTGGCACGATTGACGGACACAACCTAAAAAAACTTATAAAAACTTTTAAGCAGGTTAAAGAATATAAAAGGGCCACGTTTATACACGTTTCAACGGTAAAAGGCAAGGGCTATCCTGAAGCAGAAAAACACGCCGACGTTTACCACGGTGTAAGCGCAAATAGTTCGGCCACGGGGGAAACTTTTTCTTCCGTTTTAGGCGATAAACTTTGTTCACTTGCTGAAAACAACGATAAACTTTTCGCTATTACAGCAGGCATGACTTCGGGAGTGGGGCTTACAGAGTTTTCCGTTAGATTTCCTAAACGTTTTGTTGACGTTGGCATAAGTGAAGAATACGCCGTTACTCTTGCGTCGGGTATGGCGACTGCCGGGCTTAAACCAGTCGTTTGTATATATTCGACTTTCTTACAAAGGGCGTACGACCAAATTATTCACGACGTATGTATAAAAAAGTTACCTGTAATTTTCTGTATAGATAGGGCAGGTGTAGTCGGGGCTGACGGTAAAACACACCAGGGTGTATTTGATTTATCGTATTTGCGACATATTCCTAACATGACCGTTTTATGTCCTAAAGACGGGCAGGAACTATCTCAAACGTTAGACTATGCGTTGACCGTGGACGGCCCGGTTGCTGTTCGTTACCCAAACGGAATTATAGATGATTTTACTAAACATATCGATTTTAATATGGACTGGGAAGAATTAGAATATTCTTCAAAAAATAAAGTTGCCGTGCTTGCTGTGGGCAATAGAGCAATAAAAATAGGTCAGGAACTTTCAAATTACGGTGTAAACGTTGATTTATACAATGCAAGGACGGTTAAGCCACTTGACGAAAAAGTTTTAGATAAAATAAAAGGCAAGACTATTGTTACCATAGAAGATAACGTTTTAGCAGGTGGCTTTGGTAGTGCCGTTTGCGAGTATTACGCTCAAAACAGCGTAAACGCTACCGTTATACCTTTCGGCATTAAGGATGAATTTATTGCACACGCAAGTGTTGAAAGTCAGTTAACTAAATGTGGGCTTTCGGCTGAAAATATAAGCAAAAAAATAATAGAGTTACTAAAAGTATGATAAAAAAGCAAGGCTTTATTGATATCCACTCACACGTTTTACCGTTCGTCGACGACGGTAGTAAGTCAATGGAAGAATCTTTATTGATGGTAAAAACTGCATATGATGAAGGTATTACCGATATAATTTTTACGCCACATTATAGGCTTGATATGTTTTTAACCACTTGGCAAGAAGACCTAAAAGTGTTTAATGATTTTACGGCAAAGATTAAAAATAACGGCATACCGATTAATTGCTATTTGGGGCAAGAACTTCACAATGCTCCTGAAATGTTAGGGCAATTAAAGGACGGCAAGGCGATTAGCCTTAACGGAACAAAATACGTACTTCTTGAATTTAGTTGGCATCAAAACGGCGACTACGTTTTTGTTGTTAAAGAATATATCAATGCAGGATATCAACCGATTGTCGTTCATTACGAACGATTTCCGTATTCTACGGTGGACGGGTATAAGCAACTTAAAAAAGCAGGCGCGCTTTTCCAAATAAACGCTTACTCGCTTTTTGGGTGGGAAAGCGAAAGAAACAAAGATTTAGCATTCAAAATGCTTGATGACGGATGTGTTGACTTTGTTGCAAGCGATATGCACGGTGGTTATAAGTTTAATGACCGCAATTTTTATATAAGAGACGGCTACGAACTTATCAAAGAAAAGTATGGAGATGAAGTGGCCGACAACCTTTTTATAAACAACGCACTTAAAATTTTAGGATAAATTTAATGAAAAAGATTATAGCAATCGGTGGTGGAGAAATTAAGAGCAAAACCACCCTAAAAATAGACGAGTATATTGCTAACCTAGCTAAAGAACACGCTAAAGATAAAAGGGCAGTAGGACTTTTCGTCGGTACGGCAAGCCACGATAGTATGCCGTATTTTAATAGTTTTAGAAAGACTTACACTTCCGTTTTTGACATAAAAGCAGACGTAGCGCTGACTGTTTACGGCGAAATGAATTTAAGTCATATAAAAGAAAAATTTGATAAAGCCGACCTTGTTTACATAGGGGGTGGGGATACAAAATTTATGCTTGACCACTGGCGTGAAAGTGGGCTTATCGACTTAATTTTAGACGCTTATGAAAGGGGCGTTATTATTGCAGGGCTATCGGCTGGTGCAATATGTTGGTTTAAGGATATGTACAGCGATTACGACATAATGCGTAACAAAGAAAAGGGCGAATATAAGATTTTAGACGGGCTTGGCGTGATAGACGGGGCGTGTTCGCCACACTTTAGTGAGCGTGAAAGCGACTACACAAAAGCCTTTGTAAATAAAGGTTTAACCTTTGGTTACGGTATTGAAAACGACTGTGCGTTAGAATTTAGTAACGGTAAATTGACTAACGTAATTTCGTCAGGGGGCAAGGCGTTTTTAATAAAAAACGTAGGTGGACAAGTAGTAAAAACGGAGATAGTAAATGAATAAGCGCAACTATCAAGCCGAATTAGAAAAAATAATTGACGGTATAAACGGCGAAAAAAAGCCTAAACTGTTATTACATTGTTGTTGCGCGCCTTGCGCAAGTTATTGTATAACTTACCTAAAAGATTATTTTGAAATAACGGCATTTTTTTATAATCCTAATATTACTGATATTGACGAATATAATAAGCGACTTTTTGAACTAGAAAGATTTTCTTCCGTCTTTGGCATAAAAGTTATAGACGGAGGATATAACGCTGACTTATTTTACTCTAAAACCAAGGGCATGGAAGAACTTTTTGAAGGCGATAGAAGGTGCTTTGTTTGTTACGCTTTGCGTCTTGATAAGACGGCATCCGTTGCAAAAGAAAATGGTTACGATTATTTTTGTTCAACACTTTCAATAAGCCCGTTAAAAAATGCTGACAAGTTAAACGAAATAGGTGAAAAACTTTCACTTACACACGGCGTAAAACATTTACCAAACGATTTTAAAAAGCGTGGTGGATATTTAGCGTCGATAAAACTTTCAAAAGAATATGAGTTATATAGACAAAATTATTGTGGTTGCTCATTTTCTAAAAGAGAAACCGTGTAGACTGATTTAATAGGGTAACGGTAGTGCGAAACGTTGCCAAAATAGGAAAATATGTTTAAAATACACTCTAAATTTCAACCTACGGGCGATCAACCCCAGGCAATAGAACAACTTACCGAAGGCATAGAAAACGGCGAAAGAATGCAGGTGCTTTTAGGTGTAACGGGTAGTGGTAAAACGTTTACTATGGCTAACGTCATAAAAAACGTCAATAGACCTACCCTTGTTATTGCGCACAACAAAACGCTTGCCGCCCAGCTTTGCAACGAGTTAAGAGAGTTTTTCCCTGAAAACAGAGTGGAGTTTTTCGTGTCGTACTACGACTATTATCAACCAGAATCTTATATTCCGTCAACGGATACTTATATAGAAAAAGACCTTGCTATTAATGACGAAATTGATAAACTTCGCCACTCGGCTACTTGTTCGCTTGCCGAGCGCAAAGATACTATAGTGGTTGCCAGCGTGTCGTGTATTTATGGACTTGGCGCGCCTGAAGAATATTATAAACTTGCCTTATCGCTTAGACCGGGTATGGCGCTTGAACGTGACCAACTTTTATCTAAACTTGTTGCAATTCAGTATGCTAGGGCAGATATTGATTTTCAGCGTTCGACGTTTAGGGTGCGTGGCGATACCGTTGATATATTCCCGTCGTCAAATTCGGAAATTGTCATTAGAGTTGAGTTTTTTGGTGACGAAATTGACAGAATAACGGAAGTTGAATACGTTTCGGGCAAAGTAATTTCAACCCTTAAACACGCCGTAATTTTTCCTGCAAGCCACTACGCCGTGGAGCAGGAGAAAATGGAAAGGGCGCTTTCGTTTATCGGCAAAGATATGGTTGACGAGGTCAATGCTTTTGAAAAACAGAATAAATTATTAGAAGCCCAGCGTTTAAAACAGCGTACGGCGTACGATATGGAAATGATGCGTGAAATAGGTTACTGCAAAGGTGTAGAAAACTATTCAAGATATTTTGATGGTAGAAAGCCTGGTGAGCCACCTTTTACGCTTTTAGATTATTTTCCTGACGATTATATCGTAATGATTGACGAATCGCATATGACCATCCCACAAATAAGGGCAATGTATCACGGCGATTATGCAAGAAAGACTAATCTTGTCGGATACGGCTTTCGTTTGCAGTCGGCTTTTGATAATAGACCACTTTCGTTTGACGAATTCGACGCCCGTATAACGCAATGTATTTGTATGTCGGCAACGCCTGCTGAATACGAACTTAAAGAGGCGTCAAGGGTGGTTGAACAGTTAATTAGACCGACGGGACTTGTCGACCCTGAAATTGAAGTTCGTCCGACTAAATTTCAAATAGACGACCTTTTAACCGAAATTAATAAGACGGTAGGTAACGGGGGTAGAGTTTTAATAACTACGCTCACTAAAAAGATGTCGGAAAGTTTAACTGAATATTTCCGTGATGCAGGCGTAAAAGTCAGATATATGCACAGCGAGATCGACACGCTTGAACGTATAGATATTGTATCAGGGCTACGAAAAGGGGAATTTGACGTTTTAGTCGGCATCAACCTTTTAAGAGAAGGTTTAGATATGCCGGAAGTCAAACTTGTTGCAATATTAGACGCCGACAAAGAGGGCTTTTTACGTAGTGAAACGTCGCTTATTCAAACGATAGGCAGGGCGGCAAGAAATTCCGAAGGCAGAGTAATTATGTATGCCGACGAAATGACTGGCAGTATGAAAAGGGCGATTGACGAAACGAATAGAAGGAGAAAAATTCAACAAGATTATAATAAGGCTCACAACATTACGCCTAAAACTATCGTCAAAGGCATAAATAATTCACTTGAAATTACAAAAAAAGTGGATCAACTTGACATTAAAAACGCAGATATTCCTGAAGAAATTGAAAAATTAAAGGCTATTATGAAGATAGCGTCGGCTAATCTTGATTTTGAAAGATGTATTGAACTGCGTGAAAAGATTGCCAAATTAAAAATGAAAATCAGAAAAGGATAAAAATGCAAAAATATATAAACATTAAAGGTGCAAAAGAGAATAATCTTAAAAACATTGACTTAAAAATCCCACGTGATACGCTTACCGTTTTCACGGGGCTTTCTGGTAGTGGTAAATCTACGCTAGTTTTTGATACCATTTACGCTGAAGGTCAAAGGCGTTACGTTGAAAGTTTATCAAGTTATGCACGTATGTTTTTAGGGCAAATGGAAAAGCCTGACGTCGATCTTATCGAAGGGCTTTCGCCAGCGATTTCTATTGACCAAAAGACGACGTCGCACAATCCACGTTCAACGGTTGGAACTGTGACGGAAATTTACGATTATTTAAGACTTTTGTACGCCCGTATAGGTCAACCACATTGTCCTAAATGTGGAAAAAAAATTGATAGACAAACTACCGATCAAATAACGGATAAAATTTTAAGTAAGCCTACGGGGGCAAAAATTATAGTCAAAGCGCCCGTCGTTAGGGGTAGAAAAGGCGAATACCGTAAAGAACTTGAAGGTTATAAAAAAAGTGGTTACACGCGCGTTCAAGTGGACGGCATCACTTATGACTTATCAGAAGAAATACCTATTGAAAAGAACAATAAGCACAATATAAACGTAGTTATTGACAGACTTGTTATAAAAGATGGCATTGATAAAAGACTTTGGGACAGCGTAGAAAGCGCGCTTAAACTTGCCGACGGTTTGGTTTTAATAGAAACCGACGGCGTTGACGAATTATTTTCAACTAAATACGCTTGCCCTGACTGTGGCATAAATATTGAAGAAATAGAGCCACGTTTGTTTTCGTTCAACAATCCTTTCGGCGCTTGTCCAGAGTGTTCGGGGCTAGGTTTTAGAAAGCGTATAGACCCCGACCTAATAGTTAAGGATAAAAACAAGACTTTAAGGGAAGGCGCAATGAACGTTACCGGCTGGAATTTAGACAGCGCTAAAATGGCGCAGATGTATCTTTCAGCGCTTGCAAAAAGATATAATTTTAGTATGGACGTGCCGGTTAAAGACCTTCCGAAAGAAGTTTACGATATGATTTTATATGGTAACGACGGCGAAAAAATTGAGTACACTTATGAAACGGCTACTTCAAAAGGCTCTTTTAAGGGAAGATATGAAGGGATAATTCCAAATCTTGAACGTCGCTACGGTGAAACTACGAGCGATTACACCAAGATGGAAATTGAAAGATATATGGTTACTTCGCCTTGTACTTCTTGTGGTGGCAAAAGACTTAATAAAAACGCCCTTTCAGTACTAATCGGTGGTAAAAATATTTCCGAAGTTACCGATACTGCAATCAATAAATTACCAGAGTTTTTCAACGGGCTTGTCCTTACCGAAACGCAACAAATGATTGCAAAACCTATCTTGAAAGAAATAATAGCAAGGTTAACTTTCTTAAACGACGTAGGTTTAGGCTACTTAACCCTTTCGCGTTCGGCAGCAACCCTTTCCGGTGGGGAATCACAGCGTATTCGACTTGCTACTCAAATGGGTAGTGGGCTTGCTGGCGTTTTGTATATTTTAGACGAGCCAAGCATAGGTTTGCACCAACGCGATAACCAAAAACTTATAAATACGTTAAAACATTTAAGAGATTTAGGGAACACGCTTATCGTTGTCGAACACGACGAAGATACAATGCGTGCAGCTGACTATATTGTCGATATAGGCGTGGGCGCAGGCGTTCACGGTGGTGAAGTCGTTGCGTGTGGCAGTATTGAAGATATTTGCGCTGAACCACGTTCTATCACGGGTGATTATCTTGCTGGCAGAAGAAAAATAGAAGTCCCTAATGAAAGAGTTCGTCCGTCAGATAAATGGCTGACCGTTAAGGGCGCAAAACAAAACAATCTTAAAAATATCGACGTTAGTATTCCAGTAGGGCTTATTACTTCGGTTACGGGCGTTTCTGGTAGTGGAAAAAGTTCGCTTGTAAATGAAGTAATTTTACCTGCCGTTCACTCGGAAGTTTCAAGGGCAAAAGTAAAACTAACAAACTTTGATACGATAACGGGGGTAGAATATTTTGACAACGTTATTGCTATCGACCAACAACCTATCGGTAGAACGCCACGTTCTAACCCTGCTACTTACACAGGGGTATTTTCAGCAATAAGAGATTTGTTTGCATCAACACCAGACGCAAAAGAGCGTGGTTATAAGTCGGGCAGATTTTCCTTCAACGTTGCAGGGGGAAGGTGTGAGCATTGCGCTGGCGACGGCATGATGAAGATTGAAATGCACTTTTTGCCCGATATTTACGTCCCTTGTGAAGTATGCCACGGCACCCGTTATAATAGGGAAACGTTAAACGTCAGATATAAAGGGAAAAATATTGCCGACGTATTAGATATGACGGTTGACGAAGCAGTTGCTTTCTTTGAAGCAATACCGTCAATTTACAACAAAATTAAGACTTTACAAGACGTGGGGTTAGGATATATAAAACTAGGTCAAAGTTCTACAACGCTTTCAGGTGGTGAAGCACAACGTGTTAAACTTGCTACGGAATTATCTAAACGTTCTACAGGCAAAACGTTGTATATTTTAGACGAACCGACTACGGGGCTACACTCCTATGACGTAGACAAGCTTTGTTCTATTTTAAGGAGATTGCGTGATAATAAAAACACCGTTGTCGTTATTGAACACAACCTTGACGTCATTAAAATATCCGACTACGTTATCGATTTAGGACCAGAAGGTGGCGACGGTGGTGGAACTGTTATTGCTTGTGGCTCACCTGAAGAAATTGCAAAAGTTGAAAATAGTTTTACAGGACAGTTTTTGAAAAAACTTTTAAAAGATTAAAATTTTAGCATTGTAAACAATATAAAAAAGATAATTAAGACTATTTAATTAACAAATAAAAAAAGAGCAAACACGGCTTGTGTTTGCTCTTTTTTATTCTTGTGTTTGCTCTTTTTTATTATTTATATTTTACACGTTAAATCTAAACAATACGACGTCGCTGTTTTGCATAACGTATTCCTTGCCTTCGGAACGGACTTTGCCTTTTTCTTTAGCAGCGTTCCAACTGCCAAGTTCAATTAAAATATCATAGTCAACAATTTCAGCACGGATAAATCCCTTTTCAAAATCACTGTGAATTTTTCCAGCTGCTTGTGGTGCTTTCGTGCCGTTCACAATCGTCCACGCTCTAACTTCCTTTTCGCCTGCAGTAAGGTAGGAGATAAGACCTAACAGCGAATAACTTTTTTTAACTAACCTAGACAAACCACTTTCAGTAAGTCCCAAATCCTCCAAAAACATTGCTTGGTCGTCAGGTTCAAGCATTGAAATTTCCTCTTCTGTTTTAGCAGAAATAACTAAACATTCAGCCCCGTTAGATTTTGCGTAATCGCTGACAATTTTAGCGTAAGGAATTTCATCTTCCGTTTTGCCGATATCTTTTTCAGAAATATTCGCTGCGTAAATAACGGGTTTGTCCGTTATTAAAAATAACGATTTAGCATATTCTTTTTCGTCGTCGTTCATCTTCATTGTAACGGCTAAATTACCTTGTTCAAGATGGCTAACTAAACGGTTCAAAAACTCTGCCTCAATTTGATATTTTTTGTCCCCCGTCTTAATTAAACTAACGGCTTTATCACGTTTTCTAATAACGCTTTCAAGGTCAGAATAGATAAGTTCAAGGTTAATAGTTTCAATATCGCGAAGTGGGTCAACCGTGTCTGCAACGTGGGTGATATTTTCGTCCTCAAAACATCTAACGACGTGCACGATAGCGTCCGTTTCACGAATATTTGCTAAAAACTTATTGCCAAGTCCTTCACCTTTGCTTGCGCCCTTTACTAAACCTGCAATGTCAACGAATTCAATAACGGCAGGCGTTATCTTTTTAGTGTTATACATTTTACCTAAAACGTCAAGTCTTTCATCAGGCACGGCTACGATACCAACGTTTGGTTCAATCGTGCAAAAAGGGTAATTTGCACATTCTGCACCTGCGTGGGTAATTGCATTAAATAACGTCGACTTTCCTACGTTAGGAAGCCCTACTACGCCAAGTTTCATATTTGCTCCTATAAACCTATTTGTATTTGTTATTATTTCGAATAAGATTATACGATAATTAAAGAAAAAAAACAAGTTTTTTTCCGTGCGCGCGATAAAAAATGCAAAATAAAATCTTTTTAATTGCAAATATGCGCTAAATGTGGTATTATTAAACAAATAAAATTGCTAATCAAAAAGGTTACTATGGACTACAAAAAGTATATTGCATCAAAAATTAATATAGAGGGTATGGATACGGACGCCGTTGCATCTTGTATTGAAGTCCCTCCTAATAACGATTTGGGCGATTTTGCTCTCCCTTGCTTTAAATTTTCTAAAATTTTACGCTCTTCGCCAGTAATGATTGCAGAGCGTTTAAAGGAAGGTTTTGTTACAGACGACGTTATATCTGAAGTTGTTGCCGTAAACGGATATCTTAACTTTAAAGTAAACCGTGGTGGAAAGACGGTTGCTTTACTTAACGAAATTTTAGGTAAAGGCGATAATTACGGTTCTTCAAACGTTGGTGAGGGCAAGACCGTTTGCATAGACTATTCATCTGTAAATATTGCAAAGCCTTTCCATATCGGTCATTTAAGCACGACGGTTATAGGCAGTAGTTTATGTAAAATTTTTCGTTTTTTAGGCTATAAAGTAGTCGGTATAAATCACCTTGGCGATTACGGTACACAGTTTGGCAAACTTATAGTTGCCTTTAAAATGTGGTCGTCAAAAGAAGCCGTTATCGAAGGCAGGTTAAAAGAACTTACCCGTATTTACGTTAAGTTCCACGACGAAGCCGAATTAAACCCTGCGCTTGACGACGAGGCAAGACGATATTTTAAACTTATAGAAGACGGGGATAAAGAGGCTAACGAACTTTTTGAACTGTTTAAGAAAATTACGCTTGAAGAAGTAAATAAAATTTACGACGCGCTTAACGTTGAGTTTGATTCGTATGCAGGCGAAAGTTTTTATAACGATAAGATGCAACCTATCGTTGACGAACTTAACGCAAAAGGCTTGCTTAAAGATAGTGAGGGAGCAAAAATTGTCGACTTAAGCGACGACGATATGCCTCCTTGTTTAATACTTAAAGCAGACGGCTCTTCCCTTTACGCGACGCGTGACTTGGCTGCCGCTGTGTATAGAAAAAATACTTACGATTTTTATAAGTGCTTATACGTTGTTGCATATCAGCAAAACCTTCATTTCAAGCAGTTTTTTAAGGTTCTTGAAAAGATGGGTAAAACTTGGGCAAATGACCTTGTTCACGTTTCGTATGGTATGGTTTCGCTAGAGGACGGTGCTATGAGTACGCGCCACGGCAAAGTCGTATTATTAGAAGACGTAATTGCAAAAACGGTTGAAAAGGCACGTTTAGTAATAGAAAATAAAAACCCTGCGCTTCCTGATAAAGACTATATAGCAAAGACTGTTGGCACGGGCGCAGTAATTTTTGGTGCGCTTTGCAATAACAAAATTAAAGACATAGTTTTCTCTATTGATAAGGTATTAAATTTTGATGGTGAAACTTGCCCTTACGTTCAGTACACCGTTGCAAGATGCAACAGCGTTTTGGAAAAGGGTGGGGACTTTACTCTTGGCAACTTTACTCTTAATACCGAAGAGTATAACCTTGTATCTGAACTTGGTAGGTTTAAGGAAATCGTATTATCTTCTGCTGAAAAATACGAACCTTCTTTTATAACAAGATATGCTATCGACCTTGCGTCAGCGTATAACAAATTTTATATTTCTTGTAAAATAATAGGCTCGGAGGACGAAGTTAAAAACTTCCGTCTTGCATTGACAAAGGCGACGAAGATTGTGTTAACAAATGCGTTAAGACTTTTAGGTATCGGCGTTGTGGAGAAAATGTAATGGTTTATGACGTTGCAATTATCGGCGGTGGGGCGAGTGGTCTTACCGCCTTAATCACACTACTTAAAAACGGCGTTAACAACGTCGTGCTTTTAGAGCGCCTTTCGCGTGTCGGCAAAAAAATTATCGCTACTGGCAACGGGCAGGGCAACCTTATGAACGAAAGTTTATCTTTAGATAATTTTCACTCTGAAAAAAAAGAGTTCCCTGCTTATGCAATTTCTACTTTTGGCAAAGAAGAATACAAGTCTTTTTTGCAAGATTTAGGCATTACGGTAACTGCAGATAAAGAAGGCAAAATTTACCCCCTTTCAAAACAGGCGTCGTCCGTTCTTGATTTTATGCGCGCATATTTAGATAGTGTCAACGCTCAAATAAAAACCGATTTTTTCGTTACGGAAATTTGTAAAAAAGACGACGTGTTTGAGGTCGTAGGGCAAGACGGGCAATTAGTTAAGGCAAAGCATATAATTTACGCAACGGGTGGCAACTGCCAAAAACAGTTCGGAACAGACGGTAGTGGTTATAAAGTTTTAACTGCGCTTGGGCATAGCGTTACAAAGCTATATCCTTCCCTTGTTCAACTTAAAACCGAAACGGAAAAAATTAAAAGCTTAAAGGGGTTAAAGGCAGACGCCGTTATTACTGCATACAACAAAAATACGCCTATTACTACCACTACGGGGGAAGTTTTATTTACCGATTACGGCATATCTGGCAATGCTGTATTTAAAATTTCAAGCTACGTTTGTGATGGAAGTGACAATAAAGTAGTAATTGAGTTTGTTCCTGAAATGTCGGAAGACGAGCTTAAACAAACGCTTGTTAGTAGAAAGAAAAATCAGCCATACTTACAGGTTGACGAACTATTAACTGGGCTTGTAAATAAAATGATAGGCAAGGCGATTATAAAAAATGCAAATGGTGTTTCTGCCCGTGATATTGCGCACTCTGCAAAAAACTTCACGCTGGCAGTTAAGGGAACGACCGGATTTAACTATGCGCAGGTAACTAGGGGTGGAATTAGCGTTTTTGAAGTTGACGACAAGACTATGGAGAGCGCTATCGTTAAAAATTTGTATATTATAGGCGAAGTGTTAGACGTGGACGGCGATTGTGGTGGATATAATCTTCAATGGGCATTTTCGTCAGCGCAAGTTGCCACGTATGACGTTTTGGGCAAATTAGGGGTTAAGTGATGAAAGGCGCTATTATCGTTAACGGTTATTTTTCAAACGACGCAACCACCTATCAAACTGAAAGGCTGGTGTATGAATTTAATAAATTAGGCGTGAAAATAAACGTAATAAAATCAAACGAAATTATTACTGCCATAAAAGACGGCAATGCCTATATCAAGCATAACTTGCTTGACGGGGTAAATTTTATTGTATACTTAAATAAAGATAGATATCAGGCAGAATTATTGCAATCGCTTGGCTATAAAATTTTTAATAATTACGACGCTATAGTTAATTGCGACGACAAAATGTTGACTTTCGTTAAGTTGGCGAATAAGGGTATTAATATGCCTTATACGATATCTTCCCCTATAATGTATTCGGATAATGACGACGTCGCTTTTTTAGATAACGTTGAAAAATCTCTTGGCTATCCTGTTATCGTTAAAAACGTATACGGGTCTATGGGTAAGACGGTATATAAAGCAGACAATCGGTGTGAACTTGACGAATTGTTTAAGCAGTTAAAAATGACGCCACACGTTTACCAGCAGGCGATTAAGCCACTTGGCAAAGACACTCGCGTTATCGTGGTAGGTGGCAAGGTCGTTGGCGCTATAAGTAGATCTTCTAAAACCGATTTTCGTTCAAACGTAGAACTTGGTGGAACGGCAACGGCTGTTACCATTAGTGAAGAAGTTAAAAACTTATGTGAAAAAGTCGCTAATATTTTAGAGCTTGACTACGCAGGGATAGACGTCTTATCCGACGGCGTTAAAAACTACGTGTGTGAAGTAAATTCAAACGCCTTTTTTACGGGAATGGAGAAGTCAACTGGCATAAATATTGCCTCTTTGTATGCAAAACATATACTTTCAAAATTATAAACGGTTAGTTTTGACGATACCGTTTGTGGCGAAACTGGTATTTTTTGCAAAAAGTGTTGTAATTATTTTTAATAAATGATATAATAGCGTTATGAAAGTAAGATATTTAGGACACTCATCTTTTAAAATTTGCTCGGACGGTGTTTCTTTTGTTTTTGACCCACATAAAAACATAGGTTATAATTTTCCTGACGTTAGCGCAGACGTAGTTTTAGTTAGCCATAACCACTACGACCATAATAACGTTGACGGGGTGAAAAACGTTCAAAAAGTCGTTTCAAATGATGACGTTGTATTTAACGATATTAAGGTGGAAAGTTTTAAGTCTTTCCACGACGAAGTAAACGGGGAAAAAAGAGGGGTTAATTATATACATAAAGTAACCACTTCTAATGCGACTTATTTACATCTTGGCGATTTTGGTGAAGATGTTAATAATTATGATTTTTCTTCCTTTACTGGCGTTGACTTTTTATTTGTTCCGGTTGGGGGGACGTATACTATAAATGCCGACGGCGCAAAAAAGATAGTAGACGCTATCCGACCACGCTTTATTATTCCTATGCATTATAAAACTGAAAAATCGACGGTTGATATTGCGTCGATTGACAGTTTTTTAAGATACTTTATGACTTCTAACCTTATCTATCTAAAAAATGAAGTCGACCTTACCGACCTAATAACAGAAGACCTTTTTTGTGGTAAGGTATTAATCTTTGATATGCCCGACGGGCAAACTTTCTAATTTCTATTTGCATCCTGCAAAAACCCTTTTTTACATTATTTAATTTTGAATAAAGCAATTTAATTGCGCAAGTGATTGCGTGGTTTTTTGATATATAAATTTTTATTTTTGGGAGATTTTTATGCCAAAATTTATAATACTTTCTGAAAGACTTTTATATGAAGAAAATATTCATATTTTAAGAGAAATAGGTAGGCAAATCGGGGTAAAGTCACCATCGTCTATGCGAAAAGGCAAGTTGATAAGAGAAATTCTTGCCGTTCAAAACGGGGATATTGAGCCAGTTGATAATTCGCGAGGGGCACCTTCAAAACCGGTAGACGTAAGCCAGTTTTATTACAAAGGGCACGATTTACTTGACACGGACGTCGATTGCGTTTACGTTGAAGATCCTAACGTAGGCGTTATTAAGTTTGCCGATAAAGATTTGCCGGAAGGCTGTTTGCAAATTTTACCACAGGGTTTTGGCTTTTTAAGATATGACGGATATAAAATTTCATATAGCGATTTGTACGTTTCAGAAGAATTAATTAAAACGTACGGATTAAAGTCGGGGGATATGATTAAGTGTACGTTTAAAAAAGTTCCACTCCATTCTAATGAAGTTGATAAAATCGTATCCATAAACGGCACGGAAATTGACAAATGGTCCTCTCGTCAAGATTTTTCTAAACTTGTTGCCTGTCATCCTGATAAAAAAATTTCTCTATCGTTTGATAAAAACGACGTTGTTGGGCGTGTAATAGATATGTTTGCACCGATAGGCAAAGGACAGCGTGGGTTAATAGTTGCTCCACCTAAAACGGGCAAAACAACTATGCTTAAAAATATTGCAAAATCCATAGAAAATAATTATCCCGATACAAAATTAATAGTTTTATTGATAGACGAAAGACCTGAAGAAGTTACTGAATTTGAAAAGTTTATCAAATCTGAAGTTGTTTCGTCAACTTTCGACGAAGAGCCTTCAACTCATATTCGCGCATCTGAATACGTTTTATCCAAGGCAAAAAGACAGGTTGAAATGGGCAAGGACGTCGTAATTTTGATGGATTCTATTACAAAGTTGACAAGGGCTTATAACAACAGCAAAAACTCATCAGGCAAAACGCTTTCCGGTGGGATAGACCCTACTGCGTTTTACGGGCCTAAAAAGTTTTTTGGTTCGGCAAGAAATATTGAAAACGGTGGAAGTTTAACAATTATAGCAACTGCTTTAATTGAAACTGGTAGCCGTATGGACGAGGTCGTGTTTGAGGAATTCAAAGGCACGGGCAATATGGAAATTGTTTTATCGCGCAGTCTTGCTGAAAAGAAAATTTATCCTGCCATTGACTTTTTGAAGTCTGGTACGAGAAGGGACGACCTTTTGCTTACGGATAAAGAAATGTTGGCGCAAAATAAGGTAAAAGAAATTATTTTTGAGGGCGACCTATCAGCCGTTTCATCTTTTTACGAAACCTTGAAAAAAACGGAAAATAACGACGATTTTATTAATAAACTAGACACGTTTATCGACGTTTATAAAAGGGGCTAAAGTATGAGAAGCAAAACGATAGATTTTGACCTTGAAAACGGCGCAAACTATTTGGAAAACGCTATAAAATATTCTGCCGGCGTGCAAATACCATTAAATAAATGCGTTATCGGAGATACTTTAGAAGTTTTACCGTCGTTAAAAGAAAATTCTTTTGACCTGCTAATTGCCGACCCACCTTATAATTTGGTTAAAGACTACGGAGAATGGAAATCGTCCGTTATATCTTCTTCAGACTACGCTAATTATACAAGAGAGTGGCTTTCAAAGTGCATACCTTTGCTAAAAAAGAACGGCAGTATTTATATATGTTGCGACTGGAAATGTTCAAACGAAATAGCCTCCGTTTTATCGGAATTTGCCATTATTAAAAACCGTATTACTTGGCAACGTGAAAAAGGTAGAGGGGCTAAAAGCAACTGGAAAAACTGCACCGAAGATATTTGGTATGCCGTTTTAGACGAAAACGATTACACTTTCAACCTTGAACAAGTAAAACAACGCAGAAAAGTTTTAGCTCCTTACAAAAAAGACGGCAAGCCTAAAGACTGGGTTGAAACAAAAGACGGCAAATTCCGTGATACGTGTCCTTCAAATTTTTGGGACGATATTTCTATTCCGTACTGGTCAATGGCTGAAAACACAGCCCACCCTACGCAAAAGCCGGAAAAACTTGTTGCTAAACTGCTATTAGCCAGCACTAATGAGGGCGACAGCGTTTTAGACCCGTTTAGTGGCTCGGGAACTACGGCTGTTGTAGCAAAAAAGCTTGGAAGGAATTTTGTTGCGATAGAAAAAAACCCACAATACGTCGCTTGGGGCGAAATGCGTCTTGAACGGGCGCAAAAAGACAAAACTATTCAGGGCTATTATAACGGTGTTTTTTGGGAAAGAAATTCTAAACCAACAAAAAAAGAAAAATAATTGAATAAAAAAAGGAAGGGCAACCTTCCTTTTTTTTATTTGTTAAATATAAAAGTTACATCATTATATTCCATGCTAATAGTGTCATTATTCTTAACAAGAATTAATGCTTCATCATCAAATTCTGAATACAAATAAATTTCATTATTAATGCCTTCTATAAATTTAGCAATATAAGCATAATTGTGTTCATATTCTTTTTCATTATAAGTTGTTGTATAGTTTATGCGTATAACAATAACATCATCTTCAAAAAGAATAGTTGCAAAATCTTCAGTTAAAGTAATACCATCATATTTATCCCCAATCCCTAAAGAAATCTTTGTCTCATCGTCCTCATAAGTTAATTTTGTAAAATTATATACGTTTTTTTTAGAACAGCCTGTAAAAAAAATGCAACAAAACGTAACTATTAATGTAATAAATGTAATAAATAATTTTTTCATAAATTCC